>JAFDHD010000071.1 GCA_019308995.1 Deltaproteobacteria bacterium
TCCGCAGATCCTGGATGTCGTTTCATGGTACCTCCTTAGGTACCAGTATCCAAAATCCGTCAAACCGGACAAATTAAGTGCTATGAAAAGCGGACATATCATGTGCTACTGACACTCTGGTCATTCTTCTCTTGATCTTGAAGAAAAATTGGAGTAATAATACCTATAATGATTTTGGGTGTGCTGTAATCAGGAGGAAGCTGATGGCATATGACGCCCTTGAAGTAATGGAAAAAGCCAATCAGATTTATGAAGTCGAAGAATTGTCGCCGGGTAAGCAGCTGAGCAGTTTTATCATCTGGGCCATCGAAATCTGCCTGGTTGTTGCTTTTATTTTATATATCTTGTGATCCACTACCTAGTGAACCCTTACTAGATCCCCCCAGCCACACTCAAACCGGCCAGGCTCCGCGAGGCAATCTCAAATTAGTCAATAATTATTATCAGATCGAGATTACTTCGTCGCTGAAGCTCCTTCTAAGAAACTGTTTTTCCTGTTTCAGGATTTACTAGTATGAAACCCATTGAATTTGCACATTTTTATATATTATATCTGACCCGTTGTTTATAAGCGCGTTCATACTAGTCTTGGCCTTTATTGACATATGAAAGACCAGAAATATACGGGCGGGGATAAACCCCGCCCCTACTCCAAATCGGTATTGTAGGGGCGGGGTTTATCCCCGCCCTTGAAAACAGTTTTTTGTCAAATAACCCTATGGCTCCTGCCGGAGGGCCGGGGGCTCGGAATGACAATTCGTTAGTAAATGTTTGATCGCAACCTGGTATACGCATCCAGTCCAGTCAGCGGAAATCTTTTATCCAGGTTTTTTAAAAGGAAACGAATTGCTGCTGGTTTAGCCAGGTAGGAATAGCGCGGCGTCAACGGGCAGGGACTCCGTAAAGAGCCATATATTCGTCGAATTCCTTGAGGGTGGCCGAATCAAAAGGGCGTCTGGTTCCTTTTTGGAGCACCGGAATTTTTTCCTGGGCCAAAAACTGAATCACGCTCCGGATACCGGCCAGGAAGTAAACCGGCAGGCCGGTTTTGGACGTGAAGCAGGCAATGGCGTCCTCACCCTTAACTCCCTCTTTTACCCGGCCCTGATCATCTGTCACCGCCGTGGTCTGTTCCCGATCAATGGCCAGGCCAACTCCGACCATGGAAAGCTCAAGCCCCCGGGCGGACGACTCCTCCTTGAGGAGATCGAGCAGGTCATATTTGGTGCCCATTGTGGTTCCAACATCATCTAAGATGAATACCCGGGCCCCGGGGTAAAGGGCATTGGTGACAAACATGCTGCTTCGCTTCGAGGCTTCACCGTGTTTCTTGGCTTCCTTGCGGTCGTACTCGAAAAGGATGTCCTGTTTATGTTCAATCCAGAGGGCCTGGGCTGTGGCGACGGCAATGGCGCTGCCTTTGTATGATGGGCCTATCAGGACGTCAATCCGGTCCGTCAGGTTTCTGGAAATGAGGAGCTGCGCCATAAAGGAGCCCAGGGTGAAACTCAAACGCCCGGTGCGGAAAAGCCCCATGTTGACAAAGTACGGCGTGGGACGTCCGTCTTTCAACCTCAGATTTCGATCGAAAAAAAGCGCTCCAGATTCAGCTAAGACCCGGGCGAACTCTTTTTTATATTCTTCCATATTAACAATAAAAATTTCAGGCTGGCTCAGGCGTTCATAAGGCTTCCCGCCTTAAGGAGTGGCCTATGATTTCTGCATCTTTTCGAGGAGCTCCTGAGCTTCCTTGAAATGAGGCTGAATCCTGAGCGCCTTTTTAATTGAAGCGAGAGCCTGCTTATTGTTTCCAGCCTCAAGGTAAGCTCGGGCCAGGTTGTAAAGCAGGTTTTCTTCGTCAGGCTGGATAGTCAAAGCCTGCTTATAATTTTCAATCGCCTCTTCGTACTTCCCCTGCCGCCGGAAAGCAATGCCAAGGCGGTTGTAAGTGAAAACCTCCTCAGGGTTGGACTCGATAGCGGCCTTGAAGGCATTTTCCGCCTCTTCGTCCATCCCTTGGGCCAGGAAGGCTTCTCCAATTTCAGTTTTCAAGGATGCATCAACCGGATTGACTTCCAGTGCCTTGTTAAAGGCCTTTTTGGCCTCCTGAGCCCGACCGATCTCTAATAAGGCTTTGCCCAGTTCGGCCTGGCGATCTGAATGTTTTGGGCTTACCTGTACCGCCTCTTTCAGAACCTCGACCACCTTATGGGGCTTGCCCATTTTTTTATAGACCTCGGCCAATTTCTCTCGGGCTTTAATGAACTGAGGCCCCATTTCCCTGGCTTTATGAAAGGACCTTTCCGCTTGATTCATTTTTCCTTCCAGTTCATAAATCAGGCCGCGGGTATAATGAACCTTGGGACTGCGTGGAAGGATTTTTTCAGCCTTGTCCAGCTCCCTGTGAGCATCGTCAAACCGGTTTGCTTTCATGAGAATATCCGCAAGCTGCAATTGGGTGTCTACCTCAGACGGCTCAAGCCTCCTGGAAAGTATTTCCACCATCTTTTCTTCAAGGATCTTGGGGACAAAGGGCTTGATGATGTATCCGTCCACATCAGATTCAATGGCTTGAGCGACTGTGCCTTCCTCTACCTCAGCCGTTACCATCAGAAAAGGCAGGTTCTTCAAGCGTTCATTCTGCCTGACCTGGACGAGAAGGTCGTAGCCGCTCATGCGCGGCATGTTCCAATCGCAGATAATGAAGTCATAACTCTCAGCCAGCAGCTTCTTAAACCCCTGTTCGCCGTCTTCCGCTTCATAGAAGGCATTGAATCCCAGGACCCTGAGCATGTTGCGGATGGTCTTCCTCATGACAGGCTTATCATCCACAATCAAGATCTTGAACCGCTTCAGATCCTTAACCACGTTGTCCAGTTCGGACATGGTCATCCTCTCTAATCAAAAAAATTGAAGGATGAACTTGCTTCTTGAGGCAGAGAGAAGGAGAAGGTCGTGCCTCGGCCAGACTCGCTTTCCACTTCGATCTGGCCGCCCAGGGCCTGGACGGCCATTTTACAGAAGGTCAGGCCCAGGCCTGCTCCGGTCTTCGGCGCCCCTTCCCTGCCTTGGGAAAACTTATCGAAAATCTTGTCCAGTATTTCCTTTGGTATGCCGCGGCCATTATCCTGGACTTTGATGTGAAATTCCTCGTTTTTCGTTTCGGCCTTAAGTGTAATTTGGCCGGACTCCAGGGTATGGTCAATGGCGTTGGTCAGGAGGTTTATCAGAATGCGCTCGAACATGAGAGAATCGGTTTCGAGTAAAGGCAGATCGGCTGGGATTTCCGTAGAGATAGTAATGTTTTTGAGCCTGGCCAGGGGACGATATCGTTCGGCGATTTCTTCGATTGACTTTTTAAGCTCAAAGGATGAGATTTCCAGCTGCAGCTTCTGTTCTTCCATGCGGCTGATGCCCAGGAGATTGGCTATCATGCGGGACATTTCAACGCTGCCCAGAACAGCGGATTCGAGGACATCAGCCTGAAATTCTGACAGCGTTTCATATTTGATCATTTCCAGGTTGGCCACGATTTCGGCCAAGGGCCCTTTGAGGTCATGGATGACCATATTAGTCAGGTCACGTTTGAGCTGTTCCAGTTCTCTCAATTCCTGATAAGCCGCTTCGAGCTCGTTTTTTTGTCTTCTAAGCTGCTCATTGGTTTCCTCAAGTTCAGCCGTCTGCCTCTTGACCTCCTGGCGCAGCCGTTCATTGTATTCCTGAATCTGTTTCTCTGCTTCCTTCTGTATAGTTATATCTCGCCGGATCAGGATAACGTTCTTCATCTTTTTCCGGTCATCCAAAACGGGCATGGCCCTGATTTCGAGATAACGGTTCGGCCCAGTTTCTTGTTTAATTTCACGAAGACCGATTTCAATATGGCCTGACTGGCGAACGGACACGGCCGGGCAAGTAAATTCAGCTTCCTCACAGGGCCTTTTGTACCCGTAGATTGCTTCGTAACAGTACCGGCCAATAACTTTTTTGGGGTGGCTGCCCAAGGTTTCTGCCAGGGCTTGATTCACGGACGTGATTTTGAAATCGCTGTCTAGGGAAAAGATTTCATCCCCAATGCCGTCAACCAGTGCTCGAAATTTATTTCGACTTTCAATAATCAGTTGCTGTAGCTCTTGGCTGTCAGAGTTCACTGGGTTTTCCATAAAAAAGCGCCTCAAGAATTTTTCCGCAAACACCCGGACACGCGGCGTTGATCAGACATCCATGCCTTCCGCAGACCTTTATTAATTATAAAGAATACATCAGGTTGAATGCAAGAGTTATCTTCGGAAAGCATCAATCCAGAGAAGCCTGGCCTGCAAGGCAGCTAATTATTCAGGCAAACATCAACCTAATTGGCTTCTTTAAACAGCCGTTCAATCCCGAGCGTAATAAAACTGTTTAAACTCCGTCTCATACCTGGCCAGGTGCCCCTGATCTCGAAAGCTGAAGTACTTGCCTCCTCTGCCGACAATGATATGGTCAATGACGCTGATTTCCACCAGACGAGCGGCATGTATTAGCTGACGGGTCAGACGAAAGTCATTGGGCGAAGGCCGGACGCTGCCCGAGGGGTGGTTGTGAGCAAAAACCAGTCCGGCGGCGTTGCGGGCCAGGGCTCTTTCGATGAGTTCCCTGGGATGGACATTGGCAGCTCCAACCGTTCCCTGGCTGAGGTCCTCGATTCCGATAACCCCGTTGGCCCCATCCAAATAGATGACCTTGAAGACCTCCTTGGGCAGGTTTTCCAGGTCGTGCTGAAGATATTGAAAAACCTTTTTAGAGGAAGCCAGGTAATCCCGCCCGATAAGGTCCCGTTTCAGATAAGTCCCGGCCACCGCAGCAATAAACTTTATGGCTATAGGGTTGTTAGGGCCGATGTTTTTGACCTGGGTCAGTTTGGCCAGGTCAGCGTCGAAGATGGCCGGAATGGAGCCAAACTTCTTAAGGAGATCCCGGGCGGTCTGTTTGCAATCCTTGCGGGGCGTTCCGAAGGTGAGTAAAAGCTCGATGATCTCCTCGTCAGTAAACTTTTCAAGACCATGCTGGCGAAACTTGTCTTTGAGTCTTTGGCGGTGCCCCAGTCTGGGGTCTTTTTCTTTCTCATTAGCCAATTTCAGATCCCCACGCCTGCCACAGGAGTCTGGCACACCGGGCAGGCGCCCTGCTGAACATGGTTGGCCAGGATAGAAAAACCTGTTCGATCAATGAGCAGGTGGTGGCAGTGATGACAGTAAGTCTTTTCGCCTTCATCTCCCCAGATGTTGCCTGAGTAAACATAATGAAGGCCGGCCGCAAGCCCGATCTCCCTGGCGCGATGGATGGTGGCCGCCGGGGTGGAGTCTGCGTCAAGCAGCCGGTAGGTGGGGTGAAACCGGCTGATATGCCACGGTATTTCCGGACTGACTCCGGCCAGCCACCCGGCCAGTGCGGCCAGCTCCTCCTCATTGTCATTATACCCGGGAATAATTAAGGTGGTTACTTCCACCCAGACGCCCATCTCTTTCATGCGCACAATGGTTTCCTTGACCGGCTCCAGTTTGGCCTGGCAGAGTTTCCGGTAAAATTCGTCCTGAAAGGCCTTCAGGTCCACGTTGGCGGCGTGCAGATCAGACCCGATCATCTTCAAGGCCTCTTCGGTCATGTAGCCGTTGGTGACAAAGATGTTTTTCAATCCCTCGGCCGAAGCAGCCCGGGCTGTATCCAAGGCATATTCAAAAAAAATGGTCGGTTCCGTATAGGTATAAGAAATCGAGGCGTCCTGACGGCGCTTGGCCAGGGACACGATCTCCGACGGGGATATCTCCTGGCCGACCACCCGGCCGGCATCCCTGGGCATCTGGGAGATGTCGTAATTCTGGCAGTAGGCGCAGGTAAAATTACAGCCCACGGTAGCTATGGAAAAGGAGCTCGTGCCTGGCAGAAAATGGAAAAGCGGTTTTTTCTCGATCGGATCGGAATTGGTGGAGATGGCCAGGCCGTACACCTGAGTGAAAAGGCGTCCCTCCTGGTTGAGGCGCACACCACAAATCCCGGTTTTGTCCGGCTTGATCAAACAGCGGTGCGCACATAAATGGCAGCGGACCCTGTCCTGGTCCAGCGTTTCATAAAGCAGAGCTTCCCGCATCCTTTTTCCTCTTTTCATGATTGTTAGCCCGGGTTGACAAAGCAGACCGGTCAGGCCCGTAAATGGTTGAGGAGGGCGCCGGCTGGCGTTTAAGCCTTAATCTTATTCTGAGAGGCAGGTTGTCGGTCCTCATGGAATAAGTCACGTCGGCCACCAGACCTAAAAAGGCTCCAAAGGGGTTGGACTGGACCAGGTGCTGGGATTCAAAAGGCAAGACGCGGTGAGCCAGGCTCGGCGGCAGTAAATGGACGGTGCCCCAGCGTATTCGGGCCCGGTCGGTCAGGTGGCCCATCATGCCGTGCAGCTTCCACAGGGAGAAAAACCGGGCCCGGTTATAGATGCTGTCCTTGACCAGGCCCTTGATCCGCCGGGCCAGGGCGGTCAATGAAAAGCTGTTGAGGACTCCGACGAAGACCCGGCTCTGCGCCACCCGCATGGCTTCAGCCAAAGCCGCTTCAGGATCATCTAAAAATTCCAGGCAGGTGATCAGGATGACAACGTCGAATTCATTATCCTCAAAAGGCAGGTTTTCAGCCCGGCCCGGGACAAGGGCGGCCCGGTGACCCATGCGCTTTCTAGCCAGATCGAGCATAACCGCGGAAGGTTCGAGCCCGGTTACATTCAGGCCCTGCTCATAAAAAACCTCAAGATAAAGCCCGGTACCGCAGCCCACGTCCAGTAAGCGTTCCCGGGCCTGGGGCCGGACCAAGCGCAACACCAGACCCTTTTGAAGGGCAAAGGCCGCCCGCCCAGCCTCGGTTTGAAACCAGGCCTCCTGTTTTTGTGCGGCTTCTTGGTTAAAAATAAGACTCAACTAAAAGACTCCAGCCTGATAAACTCAAACGCTTTCCTTAAAAACGGCGCCGGTGGCGCCTGAGGTCACCATGTGCGAGTAACGCAAGGCATACCCGTGCTTGATTTTAGGCTCCGGCGGAGACCATGTTTGTCGCCGTCTTTTCATCTCACTTTCGCTGATTTCAAGGGTGATCTTCTTGCCAGGGATGTCAATCGAAATCAGATCACCCTCCTTAACTAGAGCGATCGGCCCTCCCAGGGCCGCCTCGGGTGAAACATGGCCGACGGCCGCGCCCTGAGTGCCGCCGGAAAAACGGCCGTCCGTGAGCAAGGCCACGGATGAACCCAGTCCCATTCCGACAATGCTGCTGGTCGGGGTCAGCATCTCTCTCATCCCAGGCCCGCCTTTCGGCCCTTCATAACGGATGACCACCGCGTCCCCGGGCTTGATTTTCCCGTCAAGGATAGCAGATGAAGCTTCTTCTTCTGAGTCGAAGACGCGAGCTTGACCCTTACTCTTAAGCATTTCCTCAGCCACGGCCGACTGCTTCACCACCGCTCCCTCCGGGGCCAGATTGCCTTTAAGGATGGCCAGGCCGCCCTCAGTGTGGTAGGGCGAGCTCAGTTCTCGAATCACAGCCCGGTTTTTCACCCGTGCCCCTTTGAGACTGGATTTGAGTTTCTTGCCCGTAACCGTCAGGACCTCCTGATTGACCAGCTCAGCCTTGGCCAGTTCGGCCATGACCGCCATGACACCGCCGGCTTCATGCAGATCCTGAAGGTGATGCGGCCCTCCAGGCGAAAGGCTGACCAGATGGGGAGTCCGGGCGCTAACTTCATTGAAGATATCCAGATTGAGCTCAATGCCCGCCTCATGGGCCAGGGCCGGGACATGCAGAACGGTGTTGGTCGAGCAGCCCAAGGCCATATCCACAGCCAGGGCGTTCATGAAAGCCGCCTCGGTGGCGATGTCCCGGGGGCAGATGTTCTTTTTGACCAGGTGCATGACCGCAAACCCGGCTTCCTTGGCCAGCCGGATACGCGCCGCGTTAATGGCGGGGATGGCGCCGTTTCCAGGCAGACCGAGGCCAAGAGCCTCGGTGAGGCAGTTCATGGAGTTGGCCGTGAACATGCCCGCGCAGGAACCGCAGCCAGGACAGGCCGCCTCCTCCAGCTGCTCCAGCTCCCTTTCCGACATGCTTCTCGCCCTCACCCTGCCCACACTCTCGAAGACCGTGATCAGGTCCACGGCGCGACCGTCTACCGATCCGGCGAGCATGGGGCCGCCGGAAATGGCAATGGCAGGGATGTTGAGCCTCAGAACAGCCATGAGCATCCCGGGAACAATCTTGTCGCAGTTGGGGATGATGACCAAACCGTCGAAAGGATGAGCCCTGGCCATGACCTCGACCGAGTCGGCAATAAGCTCCCGGCTGGCCAATGAGTACTTCATACCTTCATGGTTCATGGCCAGACCGTCACAAACGCCGATGGTGGAAAATTCCATGGGCGTCCCACCGGCCATGCGCACGCCCGCCTTGACCGCCTCGGCGATACGATCAAGATGTATGTGACCGGGGGTGATTTCGTTAGCTGAGTTGGCTATGCCGATGATCGGTCTGTTAATCTCCTTGTCCGTATAACCCATAGCCTTGAGCAGGGATCGGTGAGGAGCTCTATCCAGACCCTTTTTCATAGCGTCACTTCTCATAAACTACTCCTTCAATCACAGTCGCTTTTGTAAACACCAAGTCAAAAACCGGCACTTCCTGGTTTTTACTGGATATTAAAATAGAAAAATGTATTTATTTCAAGAGGTAATTTCCTTAGCTTAAGGCTTAAATCTTGATAAACTATAAAGATCGGAGTATATTTTTGTGGTGACAAAATTATTTTTGAGAAAAAGGGGGAAACTGATAAAACGAATCTGTATTATAGACGGCCAGGGAGGGGGCATCGGTTCTACCTTGATCAAGGGCCTGCGGGAAGCCTATGGTGAGTCCATTGAAATCCTGGCCCTCGGCACCAATGCCATAGCCACCGCCCAGATGATGAAGGCCCGGGCCAACCGGGGCGCGAGCGGTGAAAATGCCATTGTCCGAATCGTTCAGGAAACCGACCTCATCATCGGTCCCATCTCCATCACCTGGGCTCATGCCATGATGGGAGAAATAACCCCGCGCATGGCAGAGGCCATTGTCTCCTGTCCCGCCCCCAAGATTCTGCTTCCCCTGTCTCGCGAAAATGTCACTCTAATGGGTTTAAGCGGCGAACCGCTGCCGCACCTGGTTGAGGAAATTATCAAAGATAAGATTAAGGAGTTCATTGACGATGTGTGAAGCTTCGGCATTTAAGTTTAAGGACGGCCAGGAGGAACTGCTGCTGGAGGCCGTGGACCTGATCGAGCCTGAGAGCGATGATAGTTTTCGGATCGTAAGTATTTTTGGCGAGCAAAAAGTAATCAAAGGCAAGATCAAGGTCATCAATCTGGTTAATCACAAGATAGTATTTGAAGATTAAGACCATAGCCAGCCAGAGCGGGAATTTTTTCTTGGTGAATAGGTGAGGAATCTTTTTGGATAAAAAGGATTCCCCCGCGCCTCCTTATTGACCCAATTCAAGCCAACACACCTCAAGAGCGACTGCCTCCATAACCTTTCGCAGGAGACTCGACTGCATGGAGCGTAAGGAGATAGCAAAGGCTCTGGAAGAAATCGGGACGCTCCTGGAATTAAAAGGAGAAAATCCTTTTAAAATCAGGGCTTATCAGCAGGCCGCCCGGACCGTGCTTCAGATCGAAGGAGACCTGACCGAACTGGTTGAAAATGGCGGCCTGGCCAAGGTGAAAGGCATTGGCAAGGCCCTGAGCGAGAAGATTACGGAACTCGTCACCACCGGCCGCCTCGAATATCTCACTAAATTAAAAGAATCCTTCCCGCCCGGACTCTTTGAATTGCTCAAGATCCAGGGCCTGGGGTCCAAAAAGATCAAAGCGCTTTACGAAAACCTGGGCATCACCAACCTGGGCGAACTGGAATACGCCTGCCTCGAGAATCGCCTGCTAGACTTGAAGGGTTTTGGGTTGAAAACCCAGGCCAATGTCATTAAGAACATTGAAACTCTGAAGAAATACCGCGGCCAGTTTCTCTGGAGCGAGGCCGAAGCTCAGGCTCTGGAACTGGTTAAGACCGTGGACGCCTGCCCGGCTGTTGATCGGGTGGAACCGGCGGGCGATTTTCGCCGGCTGAATGAGGTTGTTAAAAACCTGACCCTGGTGGCCGTGTCAAACGCTCCCCAGGAGGTAGCGCGCTTTATCGAAGATTCAGGCGCGGCCGAATCTATCGAGCACGAAGATCAGACGGAGATAGGCCTGAGTCTTCAGTCTGGATTAAAGGCCCGGCTGCACCTGGTGAGTAAAGAAGCCTTTGCTTGCGCCTGGCACCATTTTACCGGGAGTGAGGTTTACATCGGCTTGATGCAGCAGCGGGCTGAAACCATGGGCTTGAAGCTTAATAGCCGCGGCCTGTTTGATCGGGAAGGCCGGCTCAGGCCTGTTTCTGATGAGGCCGAAATATTTGCCTTACTAGATCTCCCCTTAATTCCTGCTGAACTAAGAGAAGGCCGGGGCGAGATTGAGGCGGCGGCAACGAAAAATATACCAGACCTGGTCAGCTTTTCAGACATCAAGGGCGTCTTTCATGTGCACAGCAACTACAGCGACGGCGGGCTGTCCATTACCGAGTCAGTGGGCTGGTGTCTCGAACACGGTTATGAGTACCTGGGTCTGTCAGACCACAGCCAAACCGCGGTCTATGCCGGGGGCCTGTCCCTGGAGGACCTCAAACGTCAGCTAGAGGAGGTCGAGGAGATTAGGTCTCAATACCCGGATTTCAGGCTGTTCTGGGGCATCGAGTCCGATATCCTGCCTGACGGCTCTCTGGATTACCACGAGGACGTCCTGGCCGGGTTTGATTTTGTCATCGCCTCGGTCCATGCCGCGTTCAATCTCTCGGAAAAAGAGATGACCGACCGATTGATCCGGGCTGTTCAAAATCCTTACACGACCATTCTTGGTCACCCCACCGGGCGGCTTTTACTGGCCCGCGAGCCTTACGCGGTTGATCTGCATGCCGTGCTGGCCGCAGCCGCTGACACCGGGACCATTATTGAAATAAACGCCAATCCGCACCGCCTGGACCTGGATTGGCGTGAAATGCAGCATGCTAAATCTCTGGGGCTGAAGATGATGATCGGTCCGGACGCCCATTCGCTGGACGGGCTGACCCACATTCGATACGGGGTCCAGGCGGCGCGTAAGGGCTGGCTGGCGCCATCTGACGTGCTCAACTGCCTGAGCCGACAGGACCTGGCAGGTTTCTTGGAAAACCTTCACCGCAAAAAAAAGAAGCAGTATGAGAAATAAGTCAGATATTAAGAAGATTCTGGCCGCGCTGGACAAGGAATATCCCGGGGCCGGCTGCAGCCTTGAACACCGGAACCCCCTGCAGCTGTTGGTCGCGACCATCCTGTCGGCACAGTGCACTGACAAGCGAGTCAATGAGGTCACCAAGGACCTTTTCAAGAAATACAGGACCGCGGCCGACTATGCACAGGTTGCGCCGGGAGAACTGGAAGCAGACATCCGTCCGACCGGCTTCTTTAAAAACAAGGCCAGGTCCATTAAGGCTCTCGGTGAAACCCTGGCCACGAAATATAAAGGCCGGGTTCCAGACAGCATGGAGGAGCTGGTTGAGCTGCCTGGGGTGGGCCGAAAGACGGCCAACGTGGTCCTGGGCACGGCCTTTAATGTCCCCGGCATCGTCGTGGACACCCATGTTGCCAGGTTCGCCGGCCGCATGGGGCTGAGTAATCAAAAAGACGCCGTCAAGATCGAGTTTGACCTTATGGCACAGATCCCCAGGAAAAAATGGATCGCCTTTTCCCATGAGGTCATTGCTCACGGCCGCAGGGTCTGTACGGCGCGGAAACCGGACTGCCCTGCTTGCCTGCTGCTGAAACTCTGCCCTTTCGGTCAGTCTCGCTGAAAAGAGTCACATTCGATTTTTTTTCATATAACCAATAAAGGAGGAGTAACCATGGCCAAGATTTTGGTTGTGAACCAGGAACGATGCACGGGCTGCTGTTTGTGCGAGATGGTCTGCTCGGTAAAAAAGGAGGGTGTTAGCGATCCCTCCCGGGCAAGGATCCATGTGGTCAAATGGGAGATGGAGGGATTTTATCTGCCAATGTTCTGCCAGCACTGCGAGGAACCGGTGTGCGCGGCGGTCTGCCCGGTCAACGCCATTGAAAAAGACGAGTCTTCGGGGCGGGTGGTAACGAATTTTGACCTGTGCATCGGTTGTCGAACCTGTATCTTTGCCTGCCCCCTGGGAGGTGTGGGTTTTGACAGTAAAGCGCAAAAGATCCTGCGATGCGACTTATGTGATGGTGAGCCCACCTGCGTGGAGTTTTGCGACACCAAAGCCATCCAGTATGTAGACAGCAGCAAAGTACAGACCCGAAAGATGCGGGGCGTGGCCGAAAAACTTTATCGAGTCTTGAAGGCAGCCACTAACCCGTGATGTCTGGAAGCGACACAGTCTTTCGATTAAATGTTTTAAGCATAGGATGACTGGGGTTATCAACTACATTCCGAGGGTCTGATTATTTTACTGCCGATTGTAAGTCGAGGTCGAAAATGACCGTGATCGCTATCGTGGGATGCGGGATCGCCGGGCATGAAGCCGCGTTGACTGCCCGTATGACAGACCTGTCGGCCAGGGTAAAGATTCTCACTGAGGAAAAGCATCCCTTATATAGCGCCTGCGTGCTGGCGGACTATGTGGCTGGTGAGATTCCGAGGCAGCGGGTTTTAATTAGCCGTAAACAGGATTATGAAGAGCACCGCATCGAACTACTCCTGTCCCAGCCAGTAGTGGATTGGTTCCCTGATGAGGGCGAACTCCAACTGAATAGTGGGAAGCTCCCTTACGACAAGCTGGTCCTGGCCACGGGCAGCCGCCCTATTATTCCCAAGTCTCCTGGAATGAATAAAAAAGGGGTCTTTAATTTCAAAACCCTGAAAGACGCCGAAAACATCAAACGGGCCTCTGGAAAATCCGCCGTAATAGTGGGCACGGGGCCGGTAGGGATCGAAGTGGCCGTTTCCCTGCGACGTAAGGGCTGGTCGGTTACTCTGATTGAGCTCATGGGAAGAGTGCTTCCCAAAGTTTTTGATGACCCTTTGGCCGATTCGTTGAAAAAATATCTTGAAGCCGGTGGAATTCAAGTCTTCCTTGAGGAACGATTGGTTGAAATCCTGGGTCAAAAGCGGGTTGAAGCCGTCCAAACTGACCGGCGTTCGATCCCCGCAGACCTCGTGGTGCTTGGGCTCGGGATGAGGCCGGAAACAGAGCTAGCCAAAAAGGGAGGGTTGAGGCTTGGACCCTCAGGCGGGATCTTGGTGGATGAGGGTATGAACACCAGTCGGCCAGGTGTTTGGGCCTGCGGCGATTGCGTAGAGTCCATGGATCGGATTACGGGCCGGAAGGGCCTTTATATGCTGTGGAACAACGCCCGTCTCCAGGAACGGGTTGCCGGGGCCAACGCAACTGACGGCGAGCGACGGTATGCGGGCAGCTTCAATCTCACAACCGTCAACCTGTTTCATGATTCAGCCGCCTCAGTTGGCGTAATGGCTGCTGATTTGCCTGACAATGAAGCCCAGACTTTTCATCAAAAAGGCCCAAGAGGGGAGCTCTGGCTTGTTTTACAAAATGAGCAACTGGTGGGCGTCCAGGCTCTAGGCCGCATTGAGCGGTTCGGCGGACTGTTAGGCCTCCTTTTGCGAGGAGAGAACCTGCGAGAAAAGCTAAAAGAAAAACCTCAATCTAAAGGATGGCAGACTTGGGCTCTGCGGGGGGTTCAGCGGGATCTGCTCCGCATGCTTAATACTTAAAGACCGAACTTAAGACAAAAACGATAAATCCTGATATGGCAAATCGTAATAAAAATGGAGGATTGTAATGGCCGCTAAGGAGGGACACAGAAAAGGAGCGGTGAGATGCTTAAACTGCTTCACACGTTTTTCACCACCAGAAGGTGCTTCACAGGCCGCCTGCCCCAACTGTGGGACCCCATGGAGATTTACATGGATTTCTCCCTCATTCGTAAAAATACGAGGGCCTGTTTGGGAAAAGTTGAAAACCAAGAATCCATAAGAAACATACTTTCCCCTCGTTAAAAAAAACAACACGAAACTATTTCCTTTCCATGAAAATTCGAGGGAGCGCTCAAAGGATAAGATAGAAATGTATACAATAAAATGACGGTAAAAAATGCTACAATTGACTCAGGAGTCGGAAATCTATATCCTTTTGGCGTCAAGAACATAAATCTCAGAATCCAGCTCCATTTTCCATGGAGAAAATACAAGCATATAATGGGAGGTAAACGAGATGCTAACTAAGGCCTATATCCCGTATAAAGGATATTACAGTACTCCTTTTGCCCGGTGGCAGGGGAGCTTGGCTAATGAAAATTCCGTGGTTCTGGCCGGAAAAACCTCTAAGAGATGGTTTGCTGCAAAGAACTGGGACCCAAAGATGTTTGATTATGTGTTCTTAGGCATTACTATCGGACAGCCTAGTTGGTTTTACGGAGGGCCATGGGTGTGCGCCCTTATGGGTGCGACTGACGTACCTGGCATTATTATTAGCCAAGCCTGCTCTACTTCGACTACCTGTATCTACCAGGCAGCGATAGGAATTGAAACAGGTCTTTTTGAAAACGCTTACACCCTCATGACTGACCGGTGCTCCAACGGACCTCATACTATCTGGCCCAACCCCAACGGCCCAGGCGGGGAGGTGATTTCCGAAAATTGGAACATGGACAATATAAACCGTGATCCCTGGGCTGGAGCTTCCATGATCCAGGCTGCGGAAAACGTTGCCAGGGAGGCCGGCATCACTCGCGAGGAATGTGACGCCACGACATTAAGAAGATACGAGCAATACCAGGACTCATTAGCTAATGATCGCAGTTTTCAGAAACGATATATGTTTCCCGCGGAAGCTCAACTTACGAGAAAGAAAACGGTAGTGTTAGAAGAAGACGAGGGGATTACACCGACGACAAAAGAAGGTCTGGCCCGTATAAGAACCGTTTTACCGGATGGAGTGCTCACTTTCGCCGCACAGACCCATCCGGCGGACGGTAACGCCGCCATGGTCGTAACCGGTAGAGACAAAGCCAAGGAATTAAGCGCGGACCCAAACCTGGAGATCCAGGTGATCTCTTACGGATATGCCCGTACAAAAAAGAGCTTCATGCCCGCAGCCCCGGTACCCGCGGCCCGAATGGCCATGGAAAAGGCGGGTATCGCCATTGAAGACATAAAGGCTATTAAGACTCACAATCCCTTTGCGGTAAACGATATCTACCTAGCCCAGCAAATGAAGATAGACGCAAACAGCTTTAATAACTACGGTAGTTCCTTGATTTTCGGGCACCCCCAGGGGCCGACCACCGGCCGTTCGATCATCGAGGGTATCGAGGAAGTGGCGGATAAAGGCGGCGGATATCTTCTCTTTACAGGGTGCGCCGCTGGTGACACGGCTGCGGCCATTGTGTTAAAAATAGGTTAATAATCGTTATCCATGCGACGACCTGGGACACGGTTTTTAAAAAGGTGATCTTCTCCGGATTAGTTGATGATAATTTGATTTGGTGGATAGATATTTGCATTATTTAAACAAGTAACCTTTATAAAGGTCATTTGCTTATTATTAAACACTTAGATCTTTAAAAAGGAACTGAGCGAGACCTTCGGGATCAGCCATTCGAGTGTGCCTGAACACATCAACCAGCTGGTCCGCAAGGGATATCTGAAACGTGAAGGCCGCAAGGCCCGCGGGCTGACCGTGGCCAAGCGGCCGATAAGAGACTCTATTATTCAGGTTGCCGGATTATACACAAATCTCCAGAACCATGGAATACCTGTATGTATCCCATGTTCCCCTTGGATCGAAATGCGAAAGATAGTAGAACTATTTGAAATTACACAAAATATCAGACATTACCTGACTAGTCATTAGTGTCTACACTCCCTGATTA
>JAFDHD010000072.1 GCA_019308995.1 Deltaproteobacteria bacterium
CATCAAAAACTATATGACCGGCCGTGAATGGCGCACCACCCTGATCGGCCGAACCCAGATCGGCTATGACCCCAACGCGCCTATCTACCCGTACGATCCTGAGAAGGCTAAGAAGCTTCTGGTTGAGGCTGGATATGCCCAGGGTGTAAGCATACCCTTTCATTACAACGAAGCAGGACGCGGTCCGTATATGGACGCAGTCTGGGAGTACTGGCGCACGATCGGGATAAAGGTTGTGATTAAGCCCCATTCCGCGGCAGTTAACTTAAGAGGCGTCTATAACAAGAAGTCTTATGGCGTAATAGCTTGGGGAGGAGGGTATGGGCCGGACCCGGGCAACTGGTTCAGGGTCATGGTTCCATACAATGGGCTTCAGGCCATGCATCTTGCGCATCCAAAAGTTGAAGAGCTAGCCAGGAAACAATCTGTTGAATTTGCGCATCCAAAAGTTGAAGAGCTAGCCAGGAAACAATCTGTTGAATTCGACCCAAAGAAGCGGGCTGAGATCATTAAAGAACTCAATGAAATACTCTTAAGGGAAGCCTGGTTTGTTCCCAACGTTCGCAGTGTAGCAATAACGGCTGTTAATACGAAAAAATGGGTTGTTGATCAATCAAAGATGCCGTTAATCAGCCTCCCCTTTACTTATGTATCGAAGAAGAAATAAAAGCACGCTCATCTTGACAGGGAGGCAAACGAACAATTCGTAATTCCAGCCTTCGAGAACCTGGCACAGCATCGTTCGGTCGGCAGGAAACGATTTTAACCAGAAATCTTGAACTTTAATTTCTTTTTCTTTATGATGGGGCACTATCTTAAATTAGATTTTCTTTTTGTTGCCAGCGTGAAGTCAGCCATGAACTCTCACGGGAGGTGAAATACCATAACCACTGCCTTCCCTGGTAAGAATTAGGACATTTATGGACAAATAAAAAGCATTCAGAGTGAGCAGCGGCCTCAAAGCAATTAATTGACAAAAGAGACTGGCCTGGGCACGGTTAGAATTTCTTTCGATTAAACCGGCCAATCTCATGAAATGCCGCTTCAATATCCTTAAAAGTGAGGGGGTGATGTGAGCTAAACAAAGATGTAACAAATGCAGTCAAGGGTGCTTTTGGCTCAAGGGACGTCCTGTTTCTCAGAGGGGGGCATGGAAATTCACTTGTAATTTTCATTTTTAAAAGGAGAGGAAATTATTATGGCTAAAAAAAAGAAAGAAATGGCCAAAAAAAAGAAAGAAATTGAGATTGCTGTGGTAGAGGTTGTAGATTACCTGCGCATGACGGGACAATTTTTGCCAGCGCTGCGGGAGGTTGTGCAGAGGAAAATCACCGCACAAGCGGCAAAGAGGGCCAGGATGAAGATCTCAACCAGAGAGCTTCAAAAGGCAGCCGATGCATTTCGCGTTGCACATGGACTGAACAAAGCCAAGGATACAGATGAATGGTTTGAGTCGAACGGTATTTCTGTCGAAGCTTTTGAAGAGTATCTCCAAACAAATCTGCTCATTAATAAATATAAAAATAATCTGGAAAAGAAAGTCAGCAAACGTAAATACATGGAGTCCCAGATGGTTAAAGAGTCCGTTCGGGAGTTGATTTACCAGGACTGGCTCCAGAAACAAATGAAATGAGCTGAATCAGCCGGGTCTAAAGCTGTTGTTTCTTTTATTTTAGTCCCGAAATTCAATAACCGTTTCATCCTGTATCTGCAAGAACCAAGATCGGGAAAAGGCAGGATTACATCTTTTCATTGCCTGAAGGATACAGACTTAAAATGCCTGCTGTCTGTCTAAGTACTTGATTTAAATATCTTTTATTCAGAAAAGAAAATCTGCAAACAAATACTTGACAAACCGATTTGTTTTAGTGTTAAATTAGTATTAAATAATTAAATTGATTAATATGATCGAGGCGATGGCCAAGATAAAATCAAGGACCCCGAACCAATTCCAGCCGCAAAGGCTGCGCTCCTGTCTGGTAACGTCCTTCATCAGACCGCGGTGCATGGCAAGCAATTTGTGGTCAACCGGCAGGGAAGACCGGTCTCGGTCTGATTAAGTTAAGGAGTATTTTAAACTGCACAAGCAAACAAAACAGAGGAGGTAAAAAAATGCCGCGTATTAAGATCAAGGATTTGCCAAAGGAACAAAAAATCACCAAAGAAGAGTTAAAGAAGGTCTTAGGAGGCGCCAGCTTTGTTCTGGGAGCGAGCCCAAAAATCGGCGCGGTTGGTTTCGATCAGATGTTCATGAAATATGAAACTGAGAATTGCGTTGCAGGAGTGCGCGGTTAACTTCCCGTAACAGATGAGTTAAGTTTATCAGGACCTCATCAAAGATGGGTGCCAATGCCATCCTCGTGGATCTGGGTCCGATTTATTCACACGATCCAAAGAGGAATGGATTGAACGACAATCTGGGTCTGGGTTACATCAGCGCCTACTGCCGGAGTGCCGGGCATGATGTAGAAATACTGAGTCGCGGTGATTCAAGGTTCACCCTTGAAGAGATGGCTCATTATATTCTCTTCCGCGGATTCAAGGTTGTGGGTGTCAGCCTGACTCAAGAACGGGTGAACCTGGGAACATATTTTATCGAACTGCTGCGAAACAAAGGCTGTCCGGCCCATATCACACTCGGCGGCTACCTGCCCACACTTGCCCCTAAAACTACGCTTGAAGTCTTTGCAGGGGTTGACTCACTCGTGATGAACGAGGGAGAGCTGACCTTTGCGGCCCTGCTCCACGCCCTAGAAAATGACCAGCCTCTCGAGCTTCCCGGGTTAATGACCCGGGAAGCCTTGCGAGATAGAATCTATACGCCCCGGCCTCTGATTCGGGATTTAGACGCGCTTCCTTTTCCTGACCGCCCTGGCCAGACCGGCCCTTCTGAAGTTACCTGGCTGTACTCCAGCCGCGGATGCAGTTCCCACTGTACCTTTTGCAGTATTCACGTTTTCTACCAAGACTGCGGCTGGCGTCCGCGCACGGCGCGCAATGTCGTTGACGAGATCGAGTACCTGGTTAAAAACAGGGGCGTGCGAGAGATTCAGTTCTGTGATGACAACTTTCTGTGTGGCCCCAAAGGAGTTCAGCGGGCTAAAAAGATAGCCGCTGAAATTATCAAACGCAAAATCAACATTTCCTTCACCATTGAGTGCCGCCTGGAATCGGTCAGGGTGAACCTGTTCAAGCTCCTCAGAAAGGCGGGCCTTGATACGGTTTTAGTCGGGGTCGAAAGTCTCGATGACTCGTCATTGGGACTCTTCCAGAAGCCGCGGCCCAAAGGTCTGCTGGAGCGGGCCTTAAATATCCTGGACTCTCTGAAGATCCAGGCCCACCTTGGTTTCATCATGTTCAATCCTGCCAGCACCCTTGAGTCTGTGCGCCGGAATATGATGTTCTTGAAATCTAGATCCAAGCAAGGCAAGATGTCCCCCTGGGAGATGTTCCTGTGCTATACCAGTATTCTTCAGCCTAATATCGGGACGACACTGGTTCAGCAGCTATTAGGCACGTCACAGCTTGTCGAAACATCACCCCTAAAACTGGAAATGCATTTCACGCAACCGTCCCTCGAGGGCCTTTTAGAAGTCAGAAATTTCCTGCGTTATCATATTGCGAATTTTGTCTATAACGTACGTTCAATGTTTCGTACTGACCTTTATTCGCCCGAGATGGTTGAAGCCGGTGAGAAGCTTGTGGATGAATCTCATGCCTTCGGGGTCGAGATGCTGGACTACTTTTCCAAAAAATTCTGTTCGGCGTCAGGCTCTATAAGAAACGAGGTTCGTGTCCAGGAAAAACTGCTTGCCAAGCTTGACCGGATAAACGCCCACGCCGAACGTTATTTCAATAAATTCAAAAAAGCGGTAGAGTTCCGGTTTCACGGTATGAGCGAAAATGGATATGATCATCTTTACAATCCGACCACCAATCAGCAAATCGCCCTTCCTGAAAAATCGCTGGAACTCCTGCATTTCTGGCAATATCGTTGCTTCAGAACAGGCGACTCCAAAAAATACCATGGCAACGAGCCGGCGCGCCAGGCCTGTGAAGGATTGCTTACCAACGGTCTGCTGGCCAGTTCGCCAACTGGAGAGATTTTCAACGACACCGAAATCAGCCCCTTCATACTTTGGGACGCATTCGAAATGGTGCAGCAGCACACCGAACGAACTTCTGTATAAAACATGCGCTTTCGAGGTGCCAGATTGACCTCTCCCGGGAAAAAATTATGACGAGAATATTTATTAAGGACCTGGTAACTCAGAGGCAAAGTGAAGGGGAACCTCAGGTGAGGCGTTCCAGAACACGCGAGGATGATGCGCCTGACGTCACCCTGATTAACCTTAATCTGATGCTGATTAACAACGCCGGCCGTTTTGACCAGCAAAATTACATTCCTCTTGGTCTCTTGTACATTGCTGCCTTTCTGGAAAGGGAAGGTTACAATGTCGAGTTCATAGATTATCAATTGTTTTCTCATTCCAGAGAATTTGACGCCGCGCTATTTTGCCAAGCCATTGGCACCCCGGCCAGGCTTGTCGGCTTCAGCTGCATGTCAAACCTCCTCCCTTTCACCATCGTCTGTGCAGAAAAACTCAAGGAGTCTCACCCGGAGTGTAAAATCGTCCTGGGCGGCGTCGGCCCTTCGCCGGTTGCCCGGGAAATTGTTGAGGCCTTCCCATTTATTGACAGCGTCGTGGAAGGCGAGGGAGAACTCATTATGCTCGATTTCCTGCGGGAGGATATGGTTCCGCTTCCTTCCCGCCGCATCGTAAAAAATCTTGACACTCTCCCTCTGCCTGCTTACTCCTTACTGGATTTTAACCATTACGATGCTGCGCCCAGCATGATCACCTCACGCGGATGTCCCTACCGGTGTACCTTTTGCACTGAACCGCATAACTTTGGCGGGGTAGTGCGCCATCGCACCATTGATTCAGTCATTGAGGAACTGGAGCTTGTGCACTCGCTCTCAGGCTGTACCCTGTTTCTTTTTCAGGACGACATCCTGCCTCTTAACCGTTCACGCTTCAGAAAACTCTTCAAGGCCTTTGATAAGTTATCATTTCCCCTCGAGTGGAAATGTTTCTCAAGGGTAGATTTGATGGACAAAGACCTTATGCGGGAAATGGTTGACCATGGATGCATGCAGATCAGATATGGAATCGAATCCGGATCCAACAAGACGCTTAAGCGCATCAAGAAGGGATTTACGATTGAAAGAGCTTATAAGACTGCAAAAGAATCGGTTCAGTATTTCCCAAGCGTGCATGCTTCATTTATCTGGGGGTATCCATTTGAGAGTATGAGCGAATTTGAAAGGACCCTCGATTGGGTTTCAACATTCGAGGACGCCGGCGTGACAGTTCTTTTATTTGAATACAGCCCCCTGCCAGGCTCTCAACTTTACAAGGAATCTGAAGGGAAACTCAAATTTTCCAAGGAGACTTACTCCTTTTTTGTCGTAACCGGGCATGAGGAGATCAGTGAAGACGGGTTTGATGCAAAACCGCAGTCAAATCCGGTCTATCAGCTCATCAAGAAACATCCGCAAATATTTTCCGGATTTTATAAATATGAAAACACAGCCTCGTACTGGAAAAATGAACGATTGGAACAGTACAGGTTAACCGGACGAACCTCGGCCAGGAATGAATACGATCTCTAAACATACCTCATGCCAGCTGGAATAAAAAAAAGAGTAAAGAATAAAATCGTATTGGTCACGGGCGGTGGAACTGGAATCGGTCGGGCCACGGCGCGGCTTTTTGCAAAAGAAGGCGCATCCATTGTCTTGATGGGAAGAAGAAAGGCCCCGCTGACGCGTGTCTGCCGCGAAATTTCCAGAATGGGAGGAAAGGCCTTACCGATCACCGGAGACGTTACGGATGAGCAAAGCGTTCATCAGGTGATTCAAAACGCGCTCAAGGGATTCAAAAGAATTGATATTCTGGTGAACAGCGCCGGTGTGGCGGGTGAAGCCGTTCCAGTGCATGAAACCACGGATGAGGTGTGGGCGGAGCTAATTGACAGTAACCTCACCGGAAGCTTTCGTATGATTCGCGCCATTTTGCCTTTTTTTCTGGAAAAAAGGAAAGGGGTCATCGTCAATGTTGCTTCCATCGCCGCCCTGGTCGGTCTCAATCACATGGCCGCCTACAGTGCTGCCAAAGCCGGAATCGTGGCTCTGACGAGGTGTATCGCCGTGGAATACGGGCATCTGGGAATCAGGTGCAACTGCATCTGTCCAGGGACGGTGGAAACGAATATGACCAGAGATTATCTTGCCTATCCGGGCAGGTATCAGCGACTTTCCTCCACCAACCCGCTGAATCGAATCAGCCGGGCAGATGAGATCGCGCAGGGAATTCTGTATCTGGGCTCTGACGAATCTTCGTTCGTCACAGGCACGATTCTGGTGGTAGACGGGGGGTATACCGCGCATTAAGGGTTTTCTGAAACCGCAACCATGTCTTGAAGCGTCTAACCCGTCTGGCCTCACCCCTGAAGGACTCATGAAGGTTAATTTCGGGAGCTTGCAAATCCAATGAAGCCATTGCCTGCTATGAAGCGATACAAAAACAGGGACGTTTGCCATGGCCAGGATTAATATTCGGGACCTGCCTTCCCAGGCGTCCACAGGCCGGTTTCCCCAGAAAACAGGTGCTGTCACCCTGCGCTCCCGGTCTTATACCTTCCGTGAAAACGGTCATAGAATTGTCAACCCAAAACAGACGATTCAGCGCATGCGCACCGTCCTGCGGCGCAACCGGATCAGGTTCTCCTTCCAGAGGGTCAGGCCTGAAGCGCGAAATAGGCTGGATAAGCATTTCTTCGTGCATAAGGTTTCGTCAGACTGCCTGTATGACAATTTTGGAAAGGATTACGCCCTGGGCAAAGGGCTGACCTCCGAGCAGTCAGTGGTGAGCGGCCTGTGCGAACTCATCGAGCGTTTTTCCGCCCTTTTGCGTCCTGAGGATCAATTCCTGCGTGCGTCTACTCATGAGATTGAAAAACAGGGAAGGCCAATCCTTCACCCGCGCCTCATGGGACTGCCCGGACCGGACCTGATTGCAAGGAAAAAGCTTGACCCTTTTGATGAGGGACGCTCCATTGACTGGACCGCGGGCTGGCATTTAATCCACCATAAGCCGGCACTGGTACCCACCGGCTTTTCGCATCTTTTTCCGTACAATGCAGACGGCGCTCCCAACCGGCTGGTTGAAAACCGGCCCAACGGCCTGGCAGCGGGTAATTGCCTGGAAGAGGCAATTCTCCAGGGAATCCTCGAACTGGTGGAGAGGGACGCTCAGGCCATTTTCATCTGGAATCAGCTTCCCATGCCTGAAATTGACCCGGCCACCCTGCCCCGCAAAAAGAACCCGGCGCTTCTTCAAGCCCTCATGGCAGTGCAAGCCAGCGGTCTCAAGTTGATTTTAAAAGACATCACCTCAGATATTGGAATTCCCACCATCTACGCCTTTGGGATTGACGAGTCAGAAAAGGGACCGGCCTTTCAGTGGGGTGTCGGCGCCCACCTCGAGCCGGCCATCGCCGTGTCGCGTGCCTTGACCGAACTTATTCAGGTACGGACGATACTCACAAGATTTAAAAAAGCCATGCCCAGGAACATTGAAGAACACTATTCGCAAAGATGGCTTCTGGATCATGAGGAGGCTTTTCGTACCCTGAGGTTTTGTCATCTGGACGCCTGGGAATCTGTGCGTTATATTACCCGAGCGCGCCAGACGATTTCCTTAAAGGAGATGGACGACCTTTCCCACCAGGACCTTCTGGCGGAAATCCGGTGCTGCCTTGAACGAATCACCGCAGCGGGATTGACCGATGTGATTGTAGTCAATCATACCCGGGCCGGCCTTGATTTCCCGGTGGTAAGAATCCTCATCCCGGGAATGGAGTTCATTCCCTGGGTTGATTACGATATCCAAAATCCTGCAGGCCGTCGGCTGGCGATTGTACCGCCGGCGCTGCATTACCGCCCCTCTATTGATTACGTCTTTGGCAGCGGCAGAGAAAGCAATCTTCTTCTCTGAATGATCGAATCGCTCATGAAGGCGAGGCCTAGATGCTGAGATAGCAAACAGACACCGGCCAATTTGGGATAAAAACATGAAAATTTTACTGCTTCAAAACAGCCCGTTTGTCACTCATCGTTCCTGGAACTATCTGGAACACCTTGGGCTTGGTTTCCTGGAAAAAGTCCTGAGAGATCATGACTTTCTCGTGGATGTTTTCGATGCGACCTGGAATTGGGACGATGTGGGAACGGCAGTTAAGAGAGCGCGGCCACCCCACGATCCTTATGACCTTTTAGGATTTTCCGTCAACCGCTCCAACTTTACGGCCACAGCAGAAACGATAAAAAAACTCAGAGCCAGGGGCTTTAAAGGACATATCGTCCTGGGCGGTTATTTCCCGACCTTTCATTTTGAAAAGATACTGCGCCACTTCCCTGAAATTGACTCGATCGTTCTCGGGCACGGAGAAAATACCTTCCTCAGGCTTTGTCAGAATCTTCGAGACAGCAAGTCTGCGGAAGATATCCCGGGCCTGGCGTTTCGTTCAAATCAAAAAGATATTCATTTCAGTCCAAATTTCGAAACAGAGGCCTTCTTAAGTACAGTGGGTATCCCCGTCCACCGCCCCCGATACGGCGTGGCCAGAATGATTACCAGCCGTGGATGCTATTGGAGGTGCAGCTTTTGCTGTATCAATGCGTTCGACCGGTATAATTTCAAAACAAAACATTACCGCCGCAAACTGGATGAGGTTCTGGAAGAGGTTGACCTGCTGGTTAATCACCATCAGGTAAATCACATCTGGTTTTCAGATATGGAATTCATCGGCCGGGATCAAGATTTTATTCGGGATTTTTGTGATCATATAATCAAAAAGAGATACAACCTCACGTTTGAAGCGGATTGCCGCGTTGATTCCCTGAACGAACCTCTTGTCAAAAAGCTTTCCAAAGCCGGATTTGCGGCCTTATTTCTGGGTGTGGAAAGTTTTGCCGACCGCCAAACCGATGACTATAATAAATTCAAAAAAGATTTTAATAAAAATGACATCTTCAAAACCGTTGCCATGCTCAAGAAATACGATATCACCCCCCGGTTTGGGTTTATCATGTTTGACAAGAACACCACTTGCGACGAACTCCGGCTCAATCATGAGGTCATATCCACCACGGTTGGATACGGTACTTTGGACGGCCTGGCCAACAAACTGGCCGTGCTGCCAGGAACAAAAATTGAATCCGAATATATAAAAGACAGCGATCACTGCTTTCAGGTGGCGATCAATAAGAATAATCGTCTCAAACCTCACCTCTATTACATGCAATATGAGTTTCAGGATCCGCAGGTCAGATTTTTATATGAAGTCAGTTTTTCATATCGCAATAAGATCATCCGCCTCCAGGAGTTATTCGATTCCCATTTAAAAAAAGGGAGTTTGTCGTATGGCAAGCATACAGCCATCCTCTGGGATCTGCGTGACCTCTTCAAGCCGATCTTTGACCGGTTACTCTCCCTGATTAAAGACGCCAGTCCGCCGTTTCATTTTCCAGATAAGTTAAGGCATGAACTGGATGATATCCTGGTGGACTACTGCGCTCAGTTCGGGCTCTCTCCAAAGGCCATTCGAGATATCCTTGAGGAGGAGTACCGGAACCCTGGCATGCCGCACCCATGAAAATACTTCTTCAAGGATTATATTTGAACTAGGATGACAAACACACGATTTGGTAGGCTAAGGATTCAGCTTTTTACATTTCTTTTTTTAATATTCATTTTTTTTACTCAATGATTTATCCAACATCTTTATCCACAATTACATTTCGTGGTTACTTATTGACTACATCTTCGTAAAACTCGTCCCGATATCTTTAATCTTTATCCTCATCAAATATAAATATGCTGAATTTTCTGATTTCGGCCTGAAAGGGTTATCGTCCGAAACATTCATCTTCTATACGGCACTGCTGTGCTTCACGGGAGTCGTCATAGACCAGGTTGGGTGGCGGTTTTTTATGAGCATCCTGCCTCAGACGCAATTAGGCACGTGGCCAAAAATTGAAAATCCAGTACTTGATAAGATTGATCTTTCCCTGGGCCTCATATTGGTCGGTCTTGTTGAAGAGATAATTTTCAGAGGTCTCTGCGTCAGGCTTTTGAGGAAATATTTTTCAAGCGTGTGGGTTGTTTTTTTTCTTTCTTCATTGATCTTTGGTTTAATCCACTGGTCCTTGGGTTTGCACGCCATCATTACCACTGCCTTGTGGGGCATCCTGCCTCTAATGGTTATGTGGAAGACCGGCTCGGTAATCCCGTCAATCGTGGCGCATATTGTTACGAATGTAATCTCCTTTTCCGGCGTGACCCCTGAGCATTGGTTTCATTTTTTACCCTGAGCAAAAATGAGCAGCTCTTAAAGAGAAAGAACTTCTTGACATTGCTGTTCCATTGCCTTCCAGTCAGTCTGGGGAGATATTTTTAGATGATTGACAGGAGAGACCGTATTTCATACCCTATCATACTAACGAATACCGAAAAAAGGAGGCTAGAGACAATGGAAAGTCATAAGAGTCCAGCGCTTCAGTTGGAAACAGTTGATCAAATCAGTGTGGCGGTAAAGGACATTGATAAAGTCATTGAGGCCTGGTCAGCGATGTTCGGCATCGGTCCCTGGACGTTTACTGAAATTGGCGGCACCGACGCCAAAGGCCGGACCTGGAAAGCCAGGATGGCCTTCGCCTATCTGGGTCCGGTCCAGATCGAGCTGGTACAGCCCACGGAAGGCCGCATCTTCCAGTCCCGCTTCCTGGATACATTCGGGGATGGCTTGCATCACCTCGGTTTTTACGTGGACGATGTGGACAAGGAGGCCTCAAAACTTGTGGCAGACGGCGCCAAGCTCCTGATCACTGATCCAGGTCGGTTTGCCTACCTGGACTGCGGGGGACCTGGCGGCGTTATTTTTGAACTCATGAAAAGGCCCGACCCGCAGGAGTCTCAGGGTTAACAGGTTTGATAGCCATGGCGACTGCCATGACAGGGAAGCTTTTGGCCCTCAGGGATGAGGTCGTCCATTTTGCTGAAGAGCATATTGCCACTCGACCTGATTTAAGCACTGCCTCTGAATTTCCCTGGGACATCTGGCAGGCCATGGGCAGGGCCGGACTTTTAGGTTTGGGGCTGCCTGAAGAATACAGCGGCCGGGGCGGAGGTTATCTTGCCGTGGCTGTGGCCGGTGAAACCCTGGTCCGCAGCGGCGGCAGCATGGGCCTGGCCCTGTCCGTGGTTATCCACCACGTTGTCTCTCAATTCCTTATCCTGGGCTTTGGAAGCAGCCGCCAGCGCCGGGAATATCTCCCTGCCATGGCTGCCGGCCGCATGACCGGCTGCCTGGCTCTATCTGAACCTGAAACCGGCGCCCACCCCAGGCACATCAAGACCACGGCGGTCCGGGAAGGTGACTTTTACCGCCTTGACGGGGAAAAAACTTACCTCACCAACGGCCCTATCGCCGACGTGTTCGTGGTCATGGCCGTGACCGGCGTTGAAGGCGACAGGAAGCGCCTGACTACCTTTCTGGTACCCAAAGACACACCAGGGTTGGCTCAAACAAAACCAATGCGTCTCGATTTCCTCCGGCCTTCTCCCCACGGGGGGATAAAACTGGACAGTGTGAAAGTTCCGGGTGCAAACATCCTGGGCCAGGAAGGCCAGGCCTTTGAAACAATAGGCAAGCCGTTCCGCGAGGTCGAGGACGCCCTGCTGATGGGTCCCCTGACCGGAGGCGCGGCCCGGCAGCTGGAGCTTGTCGCCAGCCTGATCAATCAACAAGAAATCCGTCCCACTGACGAACTCAAGGCAAGCCTGGGAAACCTTCAGGCTGTGATCCACACGCTCAGGGTCATGGCCTATGAGGCCAGCCAGATGCTAGACGATCCATTCAGCCACCCGGAGTTCCAGTCTCTCCTCCTCCTTGGCCGAGACTTCAGCCAGCGGTTCCAGTCCGAACTTGAGGCCCTTATCGCCAGCTCCGGCATTAAGCTCACATCCGAATTAAGCTCGCTCACTAAAGACCTGACTCTCTCCGGAGGCCTCGCTAAAAACGTCGCCTTGATTAAGCAGATGAACATGGGTCAGGCCTTGTTGAAGGGATAGTTCAGGACAGCGGAACAGTGCTTGACATTCACGGCTTTATACTGCTAATCTTTGATATTATTATTTCGAGCTGAATGAGACATAACTATACGCCTGGTACTTAAAAAAACTTTTAACCAGCGACCTTATGGCTGGAATGTTGTTGCGCTTTGCGGATAATAATTAACCATAGAGCTTTCAAACCTCAACTTAAAGCCTCGGGATGAAATGATCTTCCACGTCAAACCCTTACCATGAACCCTAATTCCAAAAGGAGGAAAGAAAATGGGCAAGAAATCCGAGGGATTAAATCGAAGGGAGTTTCTGGAACTAGCCGCTGTCGGCGCCACGGGCGCGGCAGGCCTCGGTCTGGGAGCGCCGTCTGCCTTTGCCGCCACGCCCAAGCGGGGCGGGACCCTTACCTGCGGCATGGCCTGGCTGATCCAGACCCCAGACCCGCACCGGCGCACCGGCACCTGGGCGCGACAGTTCTCGGCCTTGTCTTATGAAGGCCTGACCACCCCGACTTCCATAGGGGAGCGGCTCAGGATCATTAGGGAGAAAGGGCCGGACGCGGTCCCGGAAGTCAAGCCCATGCTGGCCGATAGCTGGGAGATCGAAAAAGGCGGGACCCGGTACGTCTTTCATCTCAAAAAAAACGTCCTGTTTCACAACTACAAGGAATTCGGGTCAGAGGATGTGAAATGGAGCTGGGAGCGCATTAAAGACCCGGTACACCGGTGCGCCTCCCGGAAGTTGTTGGCCCTGTATTTGAAGAGCGTCGAGACTCCTGATAAATACACGGTCGTGGCCAATCTGGAAAGACCTTACGCCGCCTTCCTTATTGCCAACGCCTGGTGCAACACCTGCATCCTTCCGAAAGACTCAATACCCAAAGGAGCTATCTGGGGTGAAACCCCAACCTTCAAGCCCCCGACCATTGCTCCTATGGGAACCGGCCCCTTCCAGACGGTCTCATACCAGCAGAAACGTGAGCACGTCTTCGAGGCCTTCAGGGACTATCGCGTCAAAGGGCTGCCTTATCTGGACAAGATCGTTTACAAGGTCATCAGCAAGGACGTGCCCCGGACCATGGCCGTGCGCGCCGGAAATGTGGACTATGCTTACGGGGCAGAGCCAAACTGGACGATCAAGGTTTTAAAAGGAAGAAAGAATTGGCTTAATCAACCCATAACCCTGAAAAAGGAAGGGCTAGTACTCTTCCCTCGCCTGAATGGGACTACCCTGACTATTTACTTGAACGCCCATGATCAGAAGGACACGCCCTTTAAGGACGTGCGGGTCCGCCAGGCCTTGGACTACTGCATTGACCGGGCAACGCTGGCTAAAACGCTTTACGACATCCTGGTTGTACCCATGGGCCAGGGCTTCCATCCGGACATTTCGCCCTGGGGTTATAAGGACATCAAACCAAAGCAGCGGGACATCGAGAAGGCCAAGAAGCTGCTCAAAGAGGCCGGATACCCGAACGGCCTGGACGTGGAGTTCAAGATCACGCCCACCTGGGGTAAAAACGACCTCATGGCCCAGATTGTTCAGCAGATGGCCAAACCGGCCGGCTTCCGCATCAAGATCACGCCTCAACTCGGATTAGCATACTGGACTAATCTCCGCCAATATTCTTACCAGATGTTTGTCTTTACCTTAGCCAAAGAAGACCCCATGAATTTTTACTATCCATATCTGCACACCGATCCGGCCAAGCCCTATCTCGGGTATTCTCCTTCTCTCGGCGTCAAAGACCCGATCATGGATAAGCTCCTCGATGATATGGCCGGGGAAACGGACCTGATCAAGAGAAAGGCCAAGTTTAAGAAGGTGGTCTTGAGGTCCAATGAGCAGTCTTACTTCTTGCCTTATCAGATGAACTGTGGGTCCAACGTCTGGACCACCAAGTTGAAAAACTTCAAGCCGTGGAATTATTTTTACCCGGAAGAGGGATTCCAAGAGGCCTGGCTTGAAAGATAGAGGGTCTATTATTAAGTAAGCTGACCGGCCATTGGGTTCCCTTTAGAGAGCGAGACCAATGGCCTGAACATAACCTGGCAGCGCCAGGAGCGGGAAAGGAGGTGTCGTCTGCTGTTAAAATTGTGAGCGTTTTTAAGAATAATTTCAGTAATTAGGGCTTAACTAATTCGAAGTAAGGTCAAGACACGTTTTACGCTTTAAATTCCATGTCTGAAATATCCACTGTGCTTGGGAAAGGGTTATTAATTAATTAACCACACTAAGAAGGAGGATGTTAAAATGACCAAGGAGAAAAAAGGTTTAACGCGAAGAGATTTTCTGGAACTAAGCGCCGCAGGCGGGGCAGCCCTGACCCTGGGCGGGCCGTCTGCCTTTGCGGCCACGCCCAAACGGGGCGGGACGTTGACTGTGGGCATAGGGCTGCTGATGCAGACGCCGGACCCCCAGCGGTACGGCGGAGGCTGGGCGCGCCCCCACAACGCTCTTCTTTATGAAGGTTTGACTACCCCGACTTCCCGGGCCAAACGGCTCAGGGCCATGAAGGAAAAACGTTCTGTGGGCGATGTCCAGCCCATGCTGGCCGATAGCTGGGAGATAGAAAAAGGCGGGCAGCGGTATGTCTTTCACATCAAGAAAGGCGTAAAGTTCCACAATGGCAAGGAATTGGATTCCGGAGATGTCAAATGGTCCTGGGAGCGCATTAAAGATCCAATTCACCGATGCCACGCTCGGAAATTACTGACGCTCTTTCTTGAGTCCGCGGAGGCCCCGGACCGGTACACGGTTGTGGCCAACCTATCCAGACCATACGGCGGGTTCCTCATGGCCAACGCCTGGTGCAATGCTCCCATCCTTCCCAAGGGCTGCATACCTCAAGGCGCGATCTGGGGTGAGACACCGTCCTTTAAACCCCCTACCCCCGGACCTCCAGGGACCGGGCCTTTCGTACTGACGAAACATCAGCAAAAGTATGAGGCGCATTATACGGCCTTTAAGGATTACCGTATACCTGGTCTGCCTTACCTGGACAAGGTTATTTCTAAGGTTATTAGCAAGGATTCCCCGCGGACCATGGCCTTCAGGGCCGGTAACATAGACTACATTCGGGGGATTGAACCAAAGTGGCTGGCCAAGGTTATGAAAGGTAAAGAACTATACAAACCGATCCATCTGGAGAAGGAAGGATTAGTTATTTATTCCAGCGTGGGTGTTATGGCCCCCCACACCATCTACCTGAACTCACATCCCACACTCGGAAACTCTCCCTTCAAGGACGTCAAAGTCCGCCAGGCCTTTGACTTTTGCCTGGACCGGGAAAAACTAGCCCGCGCGCTTTACGGCGATCTGGCGTATCCCATAGGCCAGCCTTTCCATCCCGATGCCGCTCCCTGGGGTTTTAAAGATCTTACTTATCGCAAAAGAGATATTGAAAAAGCCAAGAAGCTGCTTAAAGAGGCAGGATACCCGAATGGACTTGACGTGGTCTTCAGGTTCACGCCGACGTGGGGTTTTCAGGACCTCGTGGCCCAGATCGTGCAACAGATGACCAAGCCGGCCGGTTTTCGCATGAAGCTGGTGCCTGAGATTGGAGTGCAGTACTGGCTGCATCTTCGTAAGAGGGACTACCATATGCAGTTTTATCACATGGGTAAGGAAGACCCCATGGATTTTGTTTACCCCTGGCTGCACACCGATCCGGCCAAACCCTGGGACGGCTTTGCCCCCTGCGGCATAAAAGAACCGGACCTGGATAAGATCCTTGATGACATGGCTGCTGAATCTGACTTTGTAAAAAGAAAGGCGATCTTTAAAAAGATAATTCAAAGATTTCAAGATCAAGCTTATTTGATTCCTCTGCTGTCACCGGTTGGCGCAAGCGGATGGACCGATAAGCTCAAAAATTTCAACCCAGAGGAGTACTTCCACCCGTTCGAGGCCTTTCGCGAGGCCTGGCTTGAAGGCTAGGGTGGATTATTAAACGGACCGGCCATTGGGTTCCCTCAGGAGAGCGAAACCAATGGCCTGAACATAACCTGGCAGCGCCAGGAGCCAAAAAGAACGTATTTATGCCATTTACTTTAAAAATCCCCCCTACCCCCCCTTTATTACTCATCTTTACCCACAAGAG
>JAFDHD010000073.1 GCA_019308995.1 Deltaproteobacteria bacterium
ATGCTCTTGCTCAGGTCTTCTATTAACTTTATCGCCTCCTCCGAAGTATCCTGGGTGTAGGTTACTTCGACTAGTTTCATGATATTGGCCGGACTGAAAAGATGCATGCCAATGAATATATCCTTGCGTTCGGTATTGGCAGCCAAATCAGCAATCGTAAAAAATGAAGTGTTACTCGCAAACACAGCATCCTTTTTTACGACTTTGTCTAATTCGGCAAAGATTTCCTGCTTTAAAGGCTTGTTCTCAAGTGCCCCGTCTGGACCGCCGCCAATGGCCTCAATGATCAGGTCACAGTCCTTCAGGTCTTCCACCTTTGTCGTGAAAGTAAGTCTGGCCAGGGCCTGGTCCATTTCCTCCTGGGTTTGCTTCCCTCTCTCAACACCACCCTTAAAACCAAACCGGCCATTGATGATGGTGTCCTTCGCCTTTTCGCAAATTTCATCGCTTAAGTCGCGGACGATGACATTGAAGCCGGCCAGAATAGCCGATTGGGCAATGCCGCCGCCCATTACACCAGCGCCCATAATCCCAATGCACTTAACGTCTTCCAGTTTCATTTGTACCTCCCTTGTACTAGTGGTGTTTTTTTTTGTTGGTAAAAATACCAATATGCGTGAGGTTTGAATGATAGGTTAAAAAGACCCTCTTCCCTGCTTCATATCACCAAAAAAGTAGATAGATTAAATAGATATTCATTGCAGACATATCCAGACAGATAACTCTTACCTCAATCTGTCATAACTATCAATAGATTTTTTTTCGACCCTCTTGTGAGCAATACCGCCTTTGCCGGTCTTTAGACTCTGACCGGGGACCGAATACTAGTCCTGGCGCTCTAGCCCGCAACACTGGCAAATCATAATCTCTGACTCCCTTGACATTGTCAGTGAAGGGGTGTGGGGGCGGAGGCCCCACTCCTAAAGGTCATGAGGTGTTGGCCGGACAAATTTCCGCTGACTAGTTTGACACACAAGACTCATTCCTTATATACTCCACCACCATTATCCAGGTTCTCATTGCTGAGCCTTATTATATGATGGCATAACCTATCTCTTGATGATCAGCGCGTTGGTGCAAAAAAAGAAAGGATTCATGATGAAAAGTCAAAAATTTTTCGACGAGGCTTTAACGGCAGCGTATAAAAGAATGCATCGCTATACCTGAGCTGAAGCTGCCTTGCAAGGCTTGCAAGCCATGTGGGACCTGCCTTCAGAAGGATACTGCTGGGCCACTGCCGGTTATATGGGGGCCATTGCATCAGGACAAACCTCATGTGGTCTTTTAATCGGGGCGGGCATCGCCATCGGCCTTCGCTGCGGTCAGGGGAAAGACGGTATCCCTGAAGAACACCAGGACGAAAGAAACAAGGCCATCGGCGCCGTGGCCAGGCTGTATCAGGATTTTTTAAAAGAATTCGGCAGCACGGATTGCAAGACTCTAAGTAAATGTGATTTCGCCAATCCGGACGATCGCAATCAATACATCCAAGACAAGCTTTGGAAAACGACCTGCGATGTTTTTTTAGGTTTTGTGATGAAAAAATGCATCGAGATGGAAAGCGAAAGCAAGATATAAATGGCTGACCTTTGGTCGCTCATACATATGACCAGGCCATAAACCTCTGTGAGAAATCTCTTCCAGAGAATACAGTCTAAAAGGGAGGAAGATATCAGATGCCTTATTCTTCAATTATTCTTGAATTAAGAGAGCAAAAGGCTGTACTTACTTTAAACCGGCCGGAAGCCATGAATGCCATGAATGAACAGTTAAATCAGGAGGCTTGCTGCGCGCTGGAGGAGATAAAGGAGAACAAAGGTGTTGACGTTATCATCATTACAGGAGCCGGGCGGGCCTTTTGCGCCGGACTTGATCTTAAGGAGCTTGAGGAGAAAAAGAAGCTGCGCACCACCGGTTTCTCTATGTTGGGTGAAATTTTGAGGATGAACCGGCCCACTATTGCGGCGGTGAACGGTTTTGCCATCACCGGTGGTTTTGAACTGGCCCTTTCCTGCGACATCATCGTTGCCTCGGACAAGGCCATGTTTGCCGATACGCACGCCCGGGTTGGGGTTCTTCCAGGCGGAGGCCTGAGTCAGATACTGCCGCGGCTGGTTGGGATCAAGAAGGCTAAGGAGCTTTCCTTTACTGGAAATTACATGACGGCTCAAGAAGCTTTTCAGCTTGGCTTGGTCAATAAAGTGGTGTCTCCAGAGGAGTTGATGCCTGCTGCTGAGAAGCTGGCTGACGACATCATCAGCGCGGACCAGCGAACCGTGCGTAAGCTCAAGAGAGTAATTGACAAGGGTCAGGGGATGAGCCTTGAAGACGCCCTCATGATGGAGCATTATGAACATCTGCGCCACATAAACGATGTTGAGTTTGAGGAAATGGGGCGGCGGCGCGTCAACATCCTTGAGAGAGGTAGAGAGCAGGCTAAAAAAGACAGTTAGCCCTTAGTAATCAGATTAAAGAGAAAAGAAAGGTTCGTTGCCATGACCACACCATAACCCCCCGGCTTCAAAGGCCTCTAGCTTTATTACCTTCCGTCTCTTCTCAACGAATTAACAATCCCTTCGAGCGTTTTTACTTTTTCCTTGACATCCCTAATGATACTTTCTTATGTTTTTCAATGTGATTATCCCGAGATAATTAATATTTAATGAAGACACGAGTTAGATGTGCGGAGGTAAGCTGCGATATGGAAATTGAAGGTAAGACCGCCATTATCACAGGCGGCGGAACCGGCGTCGGCCGTGCTACCGGGCTTGCGCTCGCCAAACGCGGATGCTCGGTGCTTGTCAATTACAGCCGTTCAAAAAATGAGGCAGAGAAGACCGCGGCGGAGATTGAAGCTTTTGGAGTGAAAGCCTTGCCATGGCAGGCCGATGTGGCAGACGATGCATCCTGTCGCGCCATGGTGGAGGCGGCGGTGCGGGAGTTTGGTCGCCTGGATATCCTGGTGAATAACGCGGGCGCGACAAGGTTCATCCCGCACCCTGATATTGAAGAGGTCAGCGATGAGGACTGGGATCGAATTCTCGCCGTGAACTTAAAAGGGCCCTTTCAATGTGCCCGTGCGGCGCGAGGACCGATCGAAGAAGCCGGTGAAGGCGAGATCGTAAACGTGGCCAGCGTTGCGGGTATGACCGGCACCGGAAGCTCTATCCCATACTGCGCCTCCAAGGCGGCGTTGATCAATCTCACCATAACTCTGGCCCGGGTGCTTGCGCCGAAGATTCGTGTCAACGCGGTAGCCCCGGGGTTTATCACCGGACGCTGGCTCGAGCAAGGGTTGGGGGAGAATTACGAAAGAATTAAGCAGGCCGTGGAAAGGAATTCGCCTCTCGGGCGGGTCACTGACCCGGAGGACATCGCCGAGGCCATACTTTCCCTCATTACCGGTTCCGATCTTGTGACAGGCCAGGTCCTTATTTGCGACGGAGGCGTAACCATCGGCCGACGAGGTTAGGCTCTGGACATGAGGCGGATTTTAGATTAATGATTCTATTGAAATATTTTAGAAATTAATCAAAAGCCCCAGGCTAAAAATGTTATCAAGCTTTGATTACACAGGACTGGCCTTTTTAATAGGGCGGAGTACTCATTCGGACCTGATGCAAATATGGAGATGGAAAGGAAAAGCAAGATGCCTGACAGCATTGAAAAGCCTGAAGATCTGAATCAGGAACAGATGGCGCGATTAATTATAGATATGCTCCACCGCATTGTGGTGCACTACGGGTTGTGGTTTGTTGAGGTGGAGCATCAAATGGGCATGGAAAGAGCTCTTGAGACAATCAATGCAGCATTTCAGCGAAGCTATGACATCCAGATGTCCAGAATGGCAGAGAGCCTTGGATTTGAGATGAAGGACGGTCTGCCCAAATCATTGCTGAATTTGCCCAGGGAAGTTCTTCTCAACTTTATGGACGATGTAGCCAAGAACTGGCTGGCCAATGATGGCGTCTGGTTCCAGACCGTAGAATTTAACAGCGGTATGTTTGACGCCAAGCGCTGCAATGATTCCTGCTGGGTTCGTTTTTCGCCCTTTGAGGCGGAATCCATCAAGCAGTTCCTGGGGCTCCCTAAAAAGGCCGGGCTCGAAGGGTTGAAAAAGGCCTTGAGTTTTCGCCTTTACGCCCGGATCAACAAGCAGTCTCTTATCGAGGAAGGCCCGAACAGTCTGGTTTTTGAGATGAATGAATGTCGGGTGCAGTCTGCCCGGAGGCGCAAAGGTCTGGAGGATTATCCTTGTAAATCCGTGGGCATGGTTGAATATCCCTATTTTGCCAGGGCCATTGACTTAAGGATCAAGACCGAATGTCTGGGCTGCCCTCCGGATGAGCATCCGGAGGAGTGGTATTGTTGCTGGCGTTTTACGCTTTCCGAAGACGCTTAATAATTAAACAGTGATGATTAAGAGGCAAAGAATAATGAAGGATCAAAAAAACAGGCATACTGGAAAAGAAAAGGCGGATTTTTCCCGCAGGGATTTTCTTAAGTTATCAAAAAACATAGCTGTTGGGGCCGGGGTTGCCGGCATACTGCCTTCAATGATTTGGCTGGAAGACGGCGTGGCGGCGATTCCGGTTTCCGAGGGCTACCTGCTGGTTGACACCAAAAAGTGCCAGGGCTGCATGAGTTGTATGCTGGCCTGCTCTCTGGTGCATGAAGGTGAGGAAAATCTGTCCCTGGCCAGAATTCAGGTGGTTCAGAATTCTTTTGAAAGGTTTCCTGTTGATTTGACCATATCGCAGTGCAGACAGTGTACCGAACCCGCGTGTATGGAAGCCTGTCCAACCGGTGCGCTTCATATAGACACCAAACACGGCAACATCAGAACGATTAATGAGGAGGAGTGCATCGGATGTATGGAGTGCGTTAAAGCATGTCCCTTTATGCCGGGTAGGGCAATCTATAATGATAAAAAAGAAAAAGCCCTTAAATGCGACCTTTGCGCCGATACTCCATATTGGGATGAACCGGGCGGACCTGGAGGGAAGCAGGCCTGCGTCGAAGTGTGTCCTGTGGGCGCGATTAAATTTACCAAGGATGTTCCCAAACAGAAGGGTGATGAAGGATACGTGGTAAATCTGAGGGGCCGCAGTTGGCGGAGGCTGGGATATCCCAGACGTTGAAATACGCGCAGTTATTGAATCTTCTAAGACGATAATTTTTAAAGAATGAAAATTTGGAGGCTCACAGGATGTCCGGATACGCTGGAAAAATATTAAGAGTTAACTTAACCAAGAAAGAAATCACAGCCATACCCACCAAAAAATACGAGCACTGGGTCGGCGGGCATGGAATGGGGTCGGCCATTTTCTTTGACCTGGTCAAGGACAAGACCATAGACGGGTTTAATCCGGCCAACGTGGTGACGTTGATGACTTCCCCTCTTTCAGGGACCCTGGTCCCCGCAGCCTCTGGCAGGACTGAGGTCCAGGGGATTGGGGTGCAGTCCTATCCCATCGGCTGGTTTACGCGAAGCAATTTTGGCGGAAGATTTTCATCCATGCTCAAATACGCCGGTTGGGATGGAGTAGTGATTGAGGGGAAAGCATCCAGGCCGGTATGGATAGACATCAGAAATGACGACGTCAAAATAAGGGAATGTGCCTCCTTATCATTATGGGGCAAGGATACCTGGGAGTGCCAGGAAATAATCTGGGATTATGTGGCTGGCGAAGGGAAGTACGGCGACTGGATAAAGCAAAACAACAGCGAGGCGCGAACCACTCAAAGACCCGCCGTGGTTGCCATTGGTCCGGCCGGGGAGAATTTGAGCCGGGTGGCCTGCTTGATACACGATGCCAGTTCCGCCGCCGGTCAGGGTGGTTTCGGGGCCGTGTGGGGCTCCAAGAACCTCAAAGCCATAAGCGTCATAGGGACGGGAGGTATCAAAATCCATGATCCGCAGGGACTGATGGCCGCCCGTTTGTGGCAGAAGAAGAATTACGCTTTTGACCTCGAAAATTTGATAGAGAGATGGGGATTTCAACATCAAGCTCCACCCGCTCCTATCGCGCTCTGGCGCGGCGGTCGGCCGAAGATCGGTCAGCGACCCCAGGCCTGCCTGGGGTGTCATTCCGCCTGTCGAGCCAGATACGACGATGCCTTGGGAAACGAAGCCTCCTGCTTTGCCTCTGTATTTTACTGGGACGCTAAGAGCCTGGATATTCAGCGCACCGCCAGCGACCTGATAAATAAATACGGACTGAATGCCGTGGAAATGTGCTTTGGTCTGCTGTATATCTATCTGCTGAATCAAAATGGTGTTCTCAAATCTTCCAATATCCCGAAATGTCCACTCGATTTTAGCAACTACGGCAGCGAGGAATTCGTTGAGCGATTCGTGAAGATGGTCTCCTACGGCGATGACGGTAACGGGAATAAAAGCCAGTTTGGCAAAGATATTTCCGGCGGATTTGTCTGGGCGGCCGAGAAATGGGGTAGGCGGGAACAGGACCTGAATAATGGTATGCTCAGTTTTCCTTATTGGGGCCTGCCCATCCATAAGGAACCGCGGGCCCAGGTGTATTGGGGTTATGCGACCCTGTTGGGTGACCGGGACATCAACGAACACGATTTTGACTGGTTGAAACATGATGCTAAAATCGCCGCACGCTGGGGCAGAAAAACCATGGCCACGGCGGAAGAGGCAGTGAAAATTGTAACCGATAAAATGGTTCCCTATCAGGGGGATATGCTTATGATGGATTTCAGCGAGAAGAACATCTATTCCGAGCATATGGCCAAGCTGGTCTCCTGGCACCGCTACTATACCCGATTCTGGAAGCAGTCCATGTTGTTTTGCGACGTTCGCTGGCCCGATTTTCTCAATCTTTACGCCCCTGGTAAAATCGGCTCCACCGGCATCGCCGAGCCTAAATTCCTGAAAGCCGTAACCGGAAAGGATTTTTCCTTCCTGGACGGGATCAATCTCGGCCGCAAGATCTGGAACCTGGATCACGCCATCTGGACCCTTCAGGGCCGTCACCGGGACATGGTGCATTTTGCCGATATTATTTATAAGAGAAAGGCAAGTTGGGATGTTGATGGCAAGGCTTATATGCCGGGTATTGAAAATGGCAAGTGGGATTATCACTACTATGCCAGAAGAACACTGGACAGAAACAAGTTCGATGAATTCAAAACCCGGTTTTACCAGCTCCAGGGGTGGGACGAGGCCTCGGGCTGGCCGAAGAAAAAAACCCTGGATTCTCTGGGACTGTCCTATGTCGCCAGTGAACTGGAGGCTAACGGCAGGCTGGGGAAAGGTTAATCAGATGGGCTATAAGATTTATTACATTTTGATTTAATGAGAAAAGGAGTTTGTAAATGAAAGAAAAATTGCTGGTGCCTTTTGTTATAACCGCGATTCTCATCCTGTTTATCGGCTATGGCGCCTCAAGCGCAAAAGACGACGCTGCTCGCGGAAAGTCTGGGTTCGATAAATATCTTGGCCAGGGGAAGAACATTGGTGAGTACTGGCCGACCAAAGAATGGCGGACCTGCAGCCCGGAAGCGGCCGGCATGGATTCCACGAAGCTGGTCGAGGCTTTCGAATACGCGGCCACACCCAAATTCAAAACGGACGGGCTGGTAATTATCAGAAAAGGCCACATTGTCGGCGAAGCCTATTTCGGAAACTTTAAAAGCAATTCAAAACATACCAGCCATTCAATGGCCAAGAGTTTTACCAGCGCGTTGATCGGGATTGCCATTGAACAAGGCCTTATAAAAGGCATAGATGAAAAATTATGCCAGTATTACGATGAATGGGATTGCGATGATACGGAGGATCCACGAAGCAAGATCAGCATAAGGCATGTCATGACGCTCACAACCGGGCTGGATTGGAAAGAAGACTGGAGCCCCGGCTACACCGGGAGGAACAATACCCTGGAGATGGCTCGGGAAAGTAACTATCTAGAGTACATGCTGGAGAGGGAAGGCCTTCATAAACCGGGTACCAGGTTCATCTACTCAACCGGGGATCCTATGCTTCTCTCGGGTGTTATACAGAAAGCTACCGGTTTTACCGCGCTTGAGTACGCCAAGAAAAACCTGTTTAGCAAAATCGGCACTCCCGGCATCACCTGGGGTCACGATCCAGCCGGTAATACTATCACCGCCTGGGGCATAGAGGCCACGGCCAGGGATTATGCGAAATTCGGATATCTATTCCTCAATAAAGGCCGCTGGGAGGATAAGCAGATTGTATCCGAAGAGTGGGTCGAAAAATCGACTAAAACGGACCCCAGTGTAGCGATGTGGAGGGCATACGGATACCTCTGGCATGTTAACTTGCCTTACCGACTGAGGTGGAGCGGGTCTTCGGAACCCCGTGGCACCATTCCGCGGGACGGGTATATGGCGGAAGGTGTTCGGGGCCAGAATATATTTATCATCCCCTCCAAGGACCTTGTGATTGTCCGGGTAGCAAACCAGACCAAGGGGGGGATGGACCTGGTCAAGTTTCTGACGATGGTTCTGAGTGCCATCGAAAGTTAGTTCTCTTTTTCAAATGAAAATCACAACGCGCGTCTCAACATCTTCCTGAAACTCCTCCGTGACCTTCTCTAATTCTCTCCTGAGGTCTCTACTGAGCGTGTTAAGTTTTTCAGGCCGGTTCAAGGTCGCGATGGCGATATGGTCACGTTTTTCGATGATGATATTTTCGTAATTCATATCTCCTTCTTCCTGATGTTAATCAATCGGTCAAGGGTTTTAGAAAAACACATTGAGCCTGAAATGAATGCGAGAGTTCGATGTCAGCGGCATTATGTCATAACTGGTGGGAATTTTGAAGATTTTTTATTTTAATGCCACCTGTATTTTACAAAATATCCGGGGGATAAAATCAACTTTTCTACTATTAAAATTAAAATAAAAACACTTCCAGACTTCGGTTAGTGCCAGTTGGGTTTGTCGAAATATATTGACACAACTAATTTGTTTTGATTGGATATTGCTGTTTCAATTATTGGAGAATTTCACTTTCAATTTTTTTTATTCACCTTTTTTGAGGAGGTTCGTCATGGGTATGAAACTTTTTGAGCCGTTCAAGATAAAAAGTATGGAACTGAAAAACAGGATTGGGTTAGCTCCTCTGCTCAACATGCCAGATGTTCTTACGACTTTTACCATTACCGATAATACCGTTAAATGGTTTGAGGCCAGAGCCAAAGGCGGCGCCGGGTTAATTATGACCGGTACCCTCGCGCCGGCTTTATTAAACCTGCCTGGCGCCATGGAGCGTGTGGCGCAGATAGCAGAGATGGTTCATTCATACGGCGCTAAATTTGGAGTGCAGACCGGGGGAGGCGGACCAATGATAGGCGTGGGGCCTTCAGGCCCTCCATATCCAGACGAACTCCATCCCAAGCAGTCCATATCTGAAATCATGATCGGAAAGCTCTCACCTTTCCCTGGAATTGAGGGCGTGGTTGAACTTACGGTTGATGACATTAAGCAGAATATAAATGATTTTGCCAACGTGGCGGTAATGCTCAAGGAAGCCGGTGTTGACTGTGTAGAACTGCACTGCGCCCATGGCGGGGCCACGCTTTACTGCTCTTTTATTTCACCATTCTATAATAGACGGACAGACGATTATGGAGGGAATTGGGAAAACAGGCTTCGCTTCCCTGTGGAGACGATCAAGGCCATGAGGAAGGCAGTTGGAAAGGATTATCCTTTATTGGTAAGGATTAGTGCTGATGAATTACTCAAGGACAGAGGTATCACCTTAGAAGACACTACCCAAATCATTGTGCCCGCTTTGGAAAAGGCTGGAGTGGATTGCTTTGACGTCTCGCAGGGGTCTATTCTGCACTCTCCCCAGGGCATCACCATTCCGATGTACTATCCCCGGGGATGCTATATCCACAATGCCGCGGCCGTCAAACAGGTTACCAAACTTCCGGTCATCGGTGTCGGCAGGATTGTGGACCTGGATATGGCTGAAAAGTTCCTCCAGGAGGATAAAGCTGACATAATCTATCTGGGCCGGCAGTTAACCTCTGATCCGGAGACTCCCAATAAGTATCTCGATGGCCGGTTCGAGGACATTCGAAAGTGCATCGGATGCCTGGAAGGCTGCGGCACACCCTGTCCAGTTAATTATGACCTCCAACCAGGTTCCCTTGCGCTTGAGCCTGCTGAAAAATCGAAAAAGGTGCTTGTCATTGGCGGGGGAGTGGCAGGCATGGAAGCGGCCAGAGTATGCGCCTTGAGGGGTCATGAAGTCACTTTGCTGGAAAAAAGTCCTGAGCTTGGCGGTATAGTGGCTGCCTTGGCCCTTAATCCATTGAATGCAGAGTTTAACAATTTTGTGGAATTTTTAGGCAATCAGATGAGAAGGCTGAAGGTGGAAGTAAGGGTCTGCAAGGAAGTTACTGCTGCGGATGTCAAGGAGCTTAAGCCTGATGTAGTTATTGTAGCCACGGGCTCTGCCTTGACCTTGCCCGAGGTAACTGAAGGGAAACCGCTGGTGATGGACCATATTGAGGCCTTGAGGAAAAAGAACGCCATTGGCGATAAAGTTGTCGTCTGGGGTCACGTTTACGGTGCTGAGTTAGCTGTTGCGCTTGCCAAAGAAGGCAAGGACGTCACACTGATAGGTGAAGCCGGTGAAAACGCGCTGACCAGTCACTCCGGAAACGATCGGAAATTCTGGATGTTTAAAAAGCTAACAGATGTTAACGCAGTGAGGTCGCACCCTAGAGAGGCCAGAGTTAGCAATCCGAAGGTATTGTATAACATCAAGGTGGAGGATATAACCCCCGAGGGAATCAAGATTGTGAGCAGGCAGGGGAGGAAGGATATCCTTCCATATGACACCCTTATTATTTCGCGCGGCCGCAAGTCTGTTGATTCACTATTTAATGAATTGGAAGGGAAAGTAAAAGCGATTTTTAAGATCGGAGACTGCTCTACGGTCGCAAACATCAAGGGGGCTGTTTGGAGCGCAAACGAAGTCGCAAGAAAAATCTAAACGGTTGGAAGGGAATTTATTAAGGGGGCGCTTTTAGAGGAAAGCCCCCCATTTTTTTCTATCCGGGTGATGGTTCCGCCTCGACAAAAAGACAAAGAAGATGTTTATCGGCATCAAACTGACAGGCCAGGACTGTTCCGGTGACTGGCGAGAAGGCCGCTGATCCATCAGGAGTGTAACCAACTATCTCTCCTTGTTTTACTTTTTGCCCGATTGCAACGATGGGGCCAGTGCTGGCATCTAGCAGAACCGTTTCAACTCTTTTTTTCATCATTAATTATTTCAATTCACTTTCGGCTTGAATCCGGTTTTGTGGCAAACCATGAAACCGGTGGTAGAGTATGCCTGCGATGACGGCCGTGATGGGCGCCACCATAACCATGCCCATACTCCCGGCCAGCGCCCTAAGGATTAAGGCAGATACAACACTGATGTTCAAAAATCGATCCAGTGAAATCCCTTTCGCCGTGAGCGCCAGAATCAGGAAGAGGCTGTACCCGGTATAAGCCAAAAGAAGCGTGCTAACCATAGTGCTCAGTTCTGCTTGTCCGATGGCAAACCCTGAACGGATTAACCGCCTGATCCCTAAGGAAGGGTTGGCTTTGACCACCTCGGCCACGGTGGTCGCCACACTAATAGCAATATCTAGGAGGGCTCCCGATGCCGACAGGATGACCGCGCCCCAGAACACCCTATCCAGGTTTATAGTCGAGTAGCCGGAGAAGAGCAGTTTAACTGCAAAATCAGATGTGATTCCGTGCAAATGCATTCTCTGACCCATAAAAACGGTCAAGGATGCTGTAAGGACCATACCCATGGTGACACCAACGATCGCAGCGAGCGTTCTGATGCGAAACCCACCGACTAGGACCAGGGTCACAGAGGCCATCAACGCGGCTAGAGAAACACATATAATAAGAGGATCATATCCTTTGAGGATAGCGGGGAGCAGGACCTTAACCAGAACAGTCACCGTGAAAATAAAGGAAACAAAGGCCTTGACACCCATGTACCTGGCAAAGAGGATGAGCAGAAAGGTAAAGATGATGAACATTATCAGGTGCCAGCTCTGCCGATCGTAATCTACCAGTTTCGCGGCCTTGATTTTTTCTTCTTCAAGGTCAAGCATGAACAGGGCCCTGTCTCCGACCTCGACGTATCTGTCCAGCATGAGATGCCCAAGCATTTTGTTGATTACAATAATCTCTTGCCCTTTCAGAGGTCCCCGTATAATTTGGGCTGTGACTTTCTGCTGCCCTAATCTAATCACACCTGCGAGTTTGGTATGATCCTCCATCCGAATGATCTTTGCCATAACAGGGGTTGAACCTGGCTGTTTTTCTCTATCAGCAAAGAGAAAAAGACCAGCAGAGAAAGAAAGTATAACAATAATGAATACCGTATCCTTATTGAGGAGCCTGCCGGTTATTTCTTTTGTTTTGATTTTTTTACTCATCAGTTAACGTCTTCTAGCCTGTACGAGTTCTCAATTCGGACTTTCGAACCGTAAATTCGGTGGTAAAGCACTCCGGCGATGACGGCCGTTATGGGGGCGACCATAAGCATGCCAATAGATCCGGCCAGAATTCTCAGGATTTCTGCCGACACGAAATTATAATTTAAAATACGAGCCAGATGTGTTTCCTTGGCGTCAAATACCAGGAGAAGGAAGAGGCTGCAGCCGGCATAGGCCAGAAGAAGGGTGGTTACCATGGTGCCGAGGGCTGCCCGCCCCACTTCAAACCCTGATTGGATAAGTTTCCTGGCGCCTAAAGAAGGATTGGCCTTGACTACTTGCTCCACAGCGGTGGCTATGGCAATAGCCACGTCAACCATGGCTCCCGATGCCCCCAGGATAACCGCCCCCCAAAATATCCTGTCCAGGTTAAGATATGGGTATCCGGAAAAAAGAAGTATGAGCGAATGCTCAGAAGCCATTCCCTCCAGTCGTATTCCCTTACCAGCAAGAACGGTCAGTCCGGCGGCCAGAACCATACCGATCATCACTCCAACCATGGCGGCCAGGGTCCTGATACTAAACCCACTGACCAGAAGAAGGGTGACTGATGCTACCAAACCGGCCAGGGAGAGACATAAAAGGAGAGGATCATATCCTTTAAGGACAGCGGGGAGCAGGATTTTTACCAGGACCGCCACAGTGAAGATAAAGGAGACTAAGGCCTTAACCCCGGTATGCCGGGCAAAGAGGATGAGAAGCATGGCAAAGATAACGAACATAATCAGATGCCAGCTCTGCCGATCAAAATCTACCAGCTCTGCTTCCCTGATGACCCCCTCTTCCAGATCAAGCGAAAATATGGCTCGGTCTCCAACCTCGATAAATCGGTCCAACATCAGATTGCCAACCAGGTCGTTATCAACAATGATTTTCCGCCCCTGAAAAGGTCCCCGAAGGACACAGGCGGTTACCTTCTGCTCGCCCACTTTCAAATAGGTCCCCATGATTTCCGTGTTGTCTTCGATCCCAATGATCCGGGCGTATACAGTAACCCTTTTATGCTTTTGAGGGCCAACAAATAGAAAAAGACCAGCAGGAATGAGCAGAACAGCCGCAACAAAAGCTATATCCCTGGTTATAAACTTCTTCATTGAGTTCCTGAGGTTCTTTCTGTCTATTAATGCCTTGTCTTTAATGGAAAAAGAAGGGGCAGAGTTAACTCCTGCCCCTCCAATCTTTTAAAAATTTATTTGTTTCAAATGCCTTATTTCTTCGGATTATTTTTTTCTTCCTGTTCGCTTTACCGGCCAGGATTTCAAGGTAACCCCCCATAGGGAGGTTATCTTCTTGGGAATATCTGTATTGTCGTAAAACCCGGTGAATTTTTCAGACCCCGGACCTCCGGCTGTGATCATGACCGGATGACCGGTATGCGCGAAAGTCGTCCATCCTATCCGGGCTCGTTTGCTCAAGATGCTGGCAAAGGTAAAACCAAACCAGGAAGGATTGTAGGTCCGGTTCGGACTTTTTTGTCCCTGTCCAGCTTTGGTATATTCTATAACTTTCTCTATCTCTTTGGTTTCCTCCTCGGTTAAGTCTGTAATCCTGGTATATTTAGTAAAGATCTCGATGGCCTTGTCAGGGGTCTTCAGGACCTTCCCATAGCCAAGCCACATCTCACTTTTCGTGACTTTCTTAATGACCTCTGGCCGCATGAAATAGTCTTTTCCGATGCCCATGGCCATACCACCGGTCTCGTGATCTCCGCCCACGAGGATAAGAGTATCCGGATCTTCCTTACTAAAATCTATTCCTACCTTGACCGCGTTATCGAGGTCTATTACATCACCAACCGTGCCAGCTGAAGCGTTAGCATGGCAGGCGTGGTCAATTCGGCCACCTTCTACCATGAGGAAGAAGCCTTTGGGGTTCTGCTTGAGAACCTTAATAGCAACAAGAGTCATTTCCGCCAGATTGGGCACCTCGTCAGGCCTGTCCAGATAATATGGCAGGTGGGAATATGTAAAGGCTGCAAAGATCTTGGTGCCTTTTTTTATCTCAAGTGCTATGAGCTCACTTTTTGTCCGAAGCACACTGTAACCTTTTGCTTCAAACTCTTTAAGCAAATCTCGCTCGTCCTTACGCTTGCTCTTCATGCCGCGATCGGGTTCCTGTCTATTATGCGCGGTTTTGGGGATGAAGTACCTTCTTCCGCCGCCCATCCAGACCTCGAACCCCTGATCCAGATATTGATCGGCAATTTTATTTTCCCAATACCGGGTCCTGATGTGAGCGGCAAATGTAGCTGGAGTGGCATGGGTAAGGCGAGTCGTTGTTAGGATTCCGACTGACTTCCCCAGCTTTTTGGCCGCTTCAGCCAGGGTCTCGTAAGCGATCTTTCCCTTTCGATCCATAGATATACATGTGCTTCTAGTCTTGTGGCCGGTAGCCATGGCCGTCCCGGCGCCCGCAGAGTCAGTGACGATACTGCTCAGGGAATAGGTGGTATAAATGCCTACAACGGGTAAGGTGTTCATAGCCAGCTTCCTGCCATACACTTCTTCGGGTATCCGTCGCTGGGCCGCGGCCATACCGTCGCCGATATAAAAGATGACATTTTTAGGTCCGGCAGCCAGGACACCCTGCGGAATCCATAGCACCAGGGCCATGAATACCACGATCAACGTAATCAACAGTCTGCGTTTTGTGGGCATAGTACTGTCTCCTTCCTTGATCAGGCTTCTAAGGTTTTTAAAAGAAGCGGAGGCTCTTCACTCACTCTCCGTGAGGTATTCTCTCTTTATCTCACGGCCGATATTCTCTTTTTACCTTCTGTTAATTATACTATATCATCTGCATATTAGGCCCTTTGTCAAGGAATTTTCATGAGCTGTATTTAGTCATGAAACATGGGTAACCTTCTTTGGTTCTTGTAAAGAAGCGGTTGCTACTGTCCTTTTTCTTCTTCGGAGTGTTACCCATGTTTTAAAACTATAGAAAATTCATACTTTCTTCTTATTGACTTTAAAAACAAGCGGATGGTATTATTTCACTTTCTAAAAGACCGCCTGCCCTGAGGCAGGAGACTGAAACCCGGATTTTCAAAAGTAAGATAACCGGGTTACAGCGGAGAAGCATAACTGGTTTTTTCCTTTTTCCTCTGGAAGGGCTCGGAGACAGCATCTGAAGGCGCACAAGGCAACAGAGGCTTTATGCAACCGCTAACGGCTGGTAAACATCAGGGAACAAGGAATATATCCCATATTAAAGGCTGGATATTTGAAGCAGGTAAAGGGGGTATAGGAGTTTGCTAGGGTTGGAGAGGTAGGAGCCGGTGAGGAGGAGGGATAGGAGTTG
>JAFDHD010000074.1 GCA_019308995.1 Deltaproteobacteria bacterium
TTTTTCAGCGCCCTCTAAGGCAATCTTTGCGCTCCCGTTGGCGCCGCTGGCCACAAAGATTACGTCATGATCATTTTTCAACTGATCCAGAGTGAGGTCTTTTCCAATGCTAGTGTTCCCCTTAAAATGGATACCCCATTCCAAAATGTCATTGATGTCTTTATCCAGCCTCTCTTCAGGCAGCCTGTAGTCGGGTATGCCATATCGCATCAGGCCGCCCGGTTTGGGAAAACTGTCAAAAACCGTGACTTCGTGCCCTTTGCCTGCCAGATAATAGGCCGCGGTGAGGCCCGCAGGGCCAGCCCCGACAATTGCGACTTTCCGGCCTGTCTTATCAGCGATCTTCTTCTTTTGCTTCCAAGCATCTCCTCCCTTGTCCACCGCAGCACGCTTAATGGCCCGAATAGCAATAGGGTCTCCAAACTGTTTGTAGGCGCACACATCTTCACAAGGGGCAAAACAGGCGTCTGCACATACGGTTGGAAATGGCAGCTTCTCACGTAAAATGGCAACAGCAGCGTCATATTTTTTATCCCTGACCGCGCGGATGTACCTGGGTACGTCCACCTGAACGGGACAAGCTTCCGTGCAACGCGGCATAATAAAACCACTGCTCAACACGCGTTTAGAACTCATGGGCCTTCTCCTTTAAGATAAATGAATGGGCCGAAGGTAAATAATAATGATCGAATCGGCTATTCCTCCACAAATGCGTCCGCTTCCTCCAGGGCCTTACCATGGCAGAAACTGCCTCGCCTATCTCAGCCCGGGTGGCAGTGAGGGCCGTCGCCATGACCATGACATTCGAGTGTAATCTTCCGGTGTCCCGGCCGGAAGGGCCTTGGGGCTGAAGGACCAGGCATGAATTTGCTATCATCCTTGAGGACGCTCCAGTATTTCTTGACATCTGGATTGCTACTTAATACACTATCACATTAATTCCTGGTATACAAAATAAAAAATACCTGAAAGGCAAAACGAGGGAGCATAGCCGCTCAGTGCCTCACTCAGCGTGACCAAGTAATAACTTGCATGGTTGATATAAATCCTTTAGATTAAAGGTCCTTATGGAAGGAAGGCGTGAAATGAGAGCGTTCTCTATACTGATGAAAGATCAACTTCGAAAAAATAAACATTTAAAGGAGGAAAAGGTCATGATGCAAAAAAAATTTTTGATCGGGCTTACGTGTGCCTTCTTTTTTTTAACCGTTTTTACTTCCGCTACTGTCCTGGCCCGGGTTAAAGATACGGTCCGGTTGGGCATGCATTCGGATGCCACCACGGTGAACCCGTTTCAGTACAAAACCGTCCAGGATGAGGTCACATTCCTGTCCATGTTTCAGGGGCTGAAGAAAGACGATACTCAAACCGGAGACCCGGTGTTCTGCCTGGCTGAGTCCATCAAGATTATGGAGAATGGCAAGGATATCTGGGTGAAACTTAGAAAGGGCCCGAAGTTTTATACAGGCGATCCGGTTACGGCGCATGATGTTCGGTTTTCATGGGCGCAGCACCTGGACCGAAAGAATAAAAGTTTGTTAAGGTCGGTCTACAGAAAGATCAAGGATGTTGAGATCATAGATGATTACACCTTCATTTATCGGTTTAAAAAACCGTTTGCCCCCTGGGAAATCCTGATGACCATGTCCATCGGGCCGAAGAAATACTTCGAAAAGGTGGGTCGGGAAGCCTTTACCAAACATCCTCTGGGCAGCGGGCCTTTTTCCTTTGTCGAACGAAAGATTGGCGAGAGCATTACCCTTCAGGCCGTGAAAAATCATCACGATTACAAGGTTGATTTCAAGATTTTGAAGATCATCATTGTCCCTGATGAAATGACACGAGTGGCCATGCTGGAGACAGAAGAACTGGATCTGATATACCGCATTCTGCCTCACCAGGTGAAAAGGCTTGAACGTAATAAGCGAATCAAGATCAAAAGGTCAGACCAAACCCCGAATTTTTTCGAGATAGCCTTCAGGACGCTCACCGATGACATTATCAAGGACCGCAAACTGAGGCTGGCCTTCCAGTATGCCATCAACCGGCAGGAGATTGTGGATATGGTCTTCTTTGGAGAGGGTTACCCTCACTATATGAACGCCGATCACCTCGAACTCGGCTATGATCCAACCTACAAGGTAGAATTCAACCCGGAAAAGGCCCGGGAGTTAGTGAAACAATCGAGTTATAAACCCGGGACACCCCTCATTCTCACTCGCGGAGGCGAGATGGTAAACTCGCTGCCCGTGTGTACCGCCATCCAGAACTATATGAAAGACGTGGGTGTGACCATCAAAATGCGGCAGATGGAAGTGGGTACCTTTCTGGCCTTGTCCAGAAAGCAGGACCCGAGACTGGGTCACCTGACCACCTCTACATGGCCCGGAAGCCGAGACCCAATCTGGCGTCTGATGTTCTCCGTGAAGAGCGATGGATTCTACTGCACCTATCCCGGACGACCGGACCGGGAGGTCCTGGATAAATTGATTGAAGCGCAGGCTGTAGAAATGGATAAAGAGAAGCGATTAGTCATCCTGAAAAAGATTCACGAGATTTATAATCAAGATCCTTCACGCCTTCCTTTATTCGGTCTGAATATGATCTACGGTATGGCGAACTGGCTGGATTATAATTGGATCCCTAAAAACTATGAACCTTCTCAGTTATGGACTATCAGGATTGTGAAATAAACAAAAATCTCAGTAAGTTAAACAGCTGTTGGCGTGATGATGATCAATCTTAAATAAGGAGTTGTTATGAGTACCGGTCGAATTCGTATCCCTGCCTCAGGGATACCCGCAGATGAGTTGCTGGCCCGCATGCAAGATATGCGCGACGAAGACGCCGATTGGAAAAGCGGCAGAACCTTTAGCCTGGTCTATTTTGCCGGTGAGAGGCATACCGAGCTGTTGAAAAAGGCCTACACCATGTTCTTCTCAGAAAACGCCCTGAACCCCAATGCGTTTCCAAGTTTGAGGCAGTTCGAAAACGAGGTGGTGGCCATGACCGGCGCGATGCTGGGCGGCGATGAGAACGTGGCGGGCACCATGACCACCGGCGGCACGGAAAGCATCCTCATGGCTATGAAAACCTATCGCCAGTGGGCCCGAGCCACTAAGCCGGGGATCACCAAGCCAGAGGTGCTTTTGCCTCTCACTGCCCACCCGGCCTTTGAGAAGGCATGTGCTTATTTTGATCTCAAGGCTGTCCATGCCCCGATCAATAGTGATTTTCAGGCAGATGTCAAAGAGATGGAAAAACTGATAACCAAAAACACCATCGTTATGGTCGGATCAGCTGTCGCCTACCCACACGGGGTCGTAGACCCGATCCCGGAATTGGCGGGCCTAGCAAAGAAAAGGGATATTGGCTTCCATGTTGATGGCTGCCTGGGTGGGTTTATGCTTCCCTGGCTTAAAAAACTCGGATACCCCATCCCGGATTTTGATCTCTCCGTGCCAGGCGTTACTTCCATTTCTGCTGATATCCACAAGTATGGATACGCCTCAAAAGGGACGTCTGTCATTCTTTACTGTGATCAGGACCTGCGCCGCCACCAATTCTTCACTTATAGCTCTTGGCCTGGAGGAATCTATGCCTCTCCCTCCATGGCCGGAACAAGGGCAGGTGGGGCCATTGCCACGGCATGGGCAGCCATGATGGGCATGGGGGAAGATGGGTATATGCGTCTTCAAAAAAAGACCATGGAAACCGCCAGGGCTTTGATGGCAGGCATCAACGACATGGACGAGCTATACATCCTGGGCAAACCGGTCATGACCGTGTTTGCCTTTGCCTCCGATACACTGGACGTCTTTGCCTTGGCAGACGCCATGGCTCGGCGTGGATGGCATCTTAATCACCTGCAATTCCCAGCATGCCTCCACATGATAGTCTCCGCGGCCCACGCCGGGGTGGTGGAACCTTTCCTCTCCGATATGCGAGAGTCGGTGGCAGAGGTCAAGGCCAACCCACAATCTTCCCAGGAAGGAAGCGCGGCCATGTATGGCATGCTGGCCTCCATCCCGGAACGCAGCACCGTGGACGAATATGTCGTGAATGCCCTGGATCGTCAGTTCACATATACACCAAAGGTATCAAAGGAAAAGGAGCGGAACTCGTAGCCGTCCCATTATACCCCATAGGCGGGTGGCCCCGACAACATTTGTTGGGGTCGAAGCGACAAGAGGGTTGATCGGGACAGGCTGGTCGGATATGATGAATTTATGAATAAACGATTCATCATCTTTGAGGTTGAAAAAGAATGTCCGAATTGAACTCAGCCGCCGAATACCATGATCGGACCAGGTATACCCGGGACCGCATGTCCGGTTCTGGCCTGGACTGGTCCAACCAGCCCCGGACGACCAAGGCTTATCCCGGAGCTGAGACAGTGCCTCTGCCGCGCGAACTCACCCTGCCTCGGATCGAGGTCTCGCGGGCCCTTTTAGGACGCCTGAAAAGGTCGCCTGAGCCGTTGAACCTGTCCGTGCTAGCTGAACTTCTTTATATGGCTTATGGCTTTACCACACAGTTTGATTATGGGACTCAGGTCTTCCAATACCGTTCCGCCCCCTCAGCCGGAGCCCTTTACCCCACGGAAATCTACCTGGCGGCTCGGGGGGTGGATGGTCTGGCCGACGGTCTCTATCATTACTCTCTGAACGATTTTTCCTTGGCGCTTCTTCGTCCGGGCCCTCCGCCTGCAAAGATACCTGCTCCATCGCTCATTTTAAGCAGCATTTTCTTCCGCAGCGCCTGGAAGTATCGGGAACGCGGCTTCAGATACTGCCTGCTAGACACCGGGCATGTGGCTGAAAACCTGATGCTCATCAGCCCGACCCTCGGGCTTGAGCCCCAACTTGAGACCGACTTTGATGACGACCCTGTCAACAGGTATCTGGATCTCGACCCAACGCTAGAAAGGGCCTTGTGCCTCATCAGATTAGGTTCGCCAATTTCGTCTTCGTCAGCAGCGGCCTCTAGCCCTGAGGAAGCTGGTTCAGTCCCCGGCCTGCCGCAGGCTGAACCTCTTGCGCCCCGGGAAGAGACGTTTGACCTGATTACCGCTGTCAGCCAATTAACTTCAGCACACCTGACCCGAAAACAACCTCTCTCCCTGGAACGGCCAGCCGGGCTGGCAGTCTCTCTCCCAAAATTAGCCTGGGATGAATTTACAGGGCCGACCCTGGTTGAAGCCTTACAGAAACGGCGGTCTCGCCGCAATTTCAGGCCCTCGGACCTTGAAAAGGAAAGCCTGGCCCGGGTTCTTGATATGGTGGCCGCTCCAGATCCAGGCACCTTGATCAATCTGGGCCTGGCCGTTAGCTCCATCCAGGACCTGCCAGACGGTTACTACCTCTTCAGGCCTGAAACTCACGACCTCAAGCAGCATAAAGGAGGCTTCTTAAGCCTGGCCATCAGTTCCGACGCCTTTCATCAGGACTGGCTTAGCCGGGCCAGCCTCATCCTGGTCCTGACCGCGCCGCTAGCGGAACTCGAAGGCTCGCTCGGCCCCCGGGCGCTGCGCCTGGCCTACCTGGCAGCCGGCCGGCTGGGCCAGCGGGCCTACCTGGCAGCCGAATACATGGGCTGGGGCTGCTGCGGCGTGGGCGCATTTTATGACGCAGACCTCCACCAGACCTTAAGCCTCCCTCAGGGCGAAGAAATCCTCTACCTGGTTGCATTGGGTTCGATAAAGAAAAGAACCCATGGCGGCCGACCGGAAAAGGCTTAGCTGATTCGGAGTTTTTCTGGGGGATATTTTTCCTGAATCCAGGGCACTTTATCATTTTGAGCACTTCTTCTCTTCTAACCCTTTAAAATTATTTTGCTTAATAATTAATATAATTTTTTAAAAATCCTATACCTATATTTTTTTGCCTCCCCCTGGGGTTGACTTCCACCAGAGCTGATTTATGTTTCTAGTAAAGGAGCTAGTGGTGCGGTTTTTTTATGAGGCAAAAACCGATGAGAAAAGCTGACGAGAAAACAGATTCTGGTAATGAAAGCATAGAGTTCCATTACCAGATTAAACCTGATTCCGATAGGCCTCCCCATCAGGTCGGGTCAGAGGAAGATCAGCCGCAGACTTCTGCGCGGCCTGCAGAAACGTCTGAGGAGATCATGGCGCCCTATTTCAGGGAGATGAGAAATATTGAACTCTTAAGCCCTGAAGAGGAGCTTGAACTGGGACGCCGGATTAAGGAGGCACAAACCGCACTTCTCGATCTGTTCCTCAAAGGCCGGACCAGCTTCCTTCCCCTGCGGTCTTACAAGAGGAAGCTGAAAAAGTGGCTAAATAAAAAGAAAACGTCCCGTGAACCCATTGAGTACATCTTTCAGGAGATGGAACGGGCGGTGCAAGCTGTTGAGAAGGTAAAGCGGCCTGAATCTGAATTGAGAACTTTTATCAAAGATTATAAGCGGTTGTGCGAGGAGCTGAACACGGCCATGGGCGAAATGGTGGCGGCCAATTTACGGCTGGCTGTTAATATCGCCAAGCGGTTTTCCCACCGCGGCATGCCTTTGCCTGATTTGATCCAGGAGGGGAACGTGGGATTAATGAAGGCTGTGGCCCGGTATGATTACTCCACGGGCAACCGATTTTCTACTTTTGCCTCCTGGTGGATTCGCCAGACCATCTCACGGGCCCTGTATGATCAGGGTCGGACCATTCGTGTGCCGGTTCATTTCATGGAGGCCCGTAATATCTTTTACAGGTCTTACTTTGAACTGGTCAAGCGATTAGGACGAGAACCGACCCTTTTTGAAACAGCCGAATGTTCCGGTTTGAGCCTGGAGAGGATCCTGACCATCATCCAGATGAGCCGGGAACCGGTTTCTTTAGAAACACCCATCAGCGAAGACGGTGATTTGCTGGGTGATTTGATTGAGAATGAAGAGGTGACCTCTCCGCTTGATGCGCTCCAGGATAATGAGCTTTATCTTCTGACCGAAGCGGCCCTGGATACGCTTACTCCCAGAGAAAAGCAGATCCTCTGTATGCGGTTCGGGCTGGGAGATGAGGATACCTGTACCCTGGAAAAAGTCGGCCAGGCCTTGAATATCTCTCGTGAACGGGTACGCCAGTTGGAGAAACGGGCCTTAAAACGCCTGCGTCATTCTCCCCAGCGGCACAAGCTCAAAAACTACGTCTCCGGATAATATTTCAGGGTTCGGTCAGATCTCCAGCCGGTCCTAACAACTCCTTCAGATACCACCACGATAAGTCAACCTGCCATCAGATCATCATTGTTTGCGTGATCAGGACACTTAGAAAGACTGGCAAGAATACGTTCCAATTGAAAAAATTACGATTGTTTCGTTGCTAACGCTCCTTAACAATGACAATTCATAAAAATATTTATGATATGTCATTGCGAGCCCTTCGCTTTCGCTCTGGACAGGCTCCACGAGGTTATCTTTCCTTATAATTATTCTAAAAGTTCTTTTGCCAATCTCTATAGGTAATAAGGTAACTTTATCAGGCACATGCTTGGTTCAGAAAGGGCTCAGTCGGTTTTCTGAAGCGACTGTTTATCTGATGCTGGTTCAGGAAGAACAAGGCGAAGATAATCAGAGCGAGTGAGTCCAGGACGGATGGACGAGCGGGACGGCTGAACCCTTAGGGAGTTATTGGTGTTACCCATGTTTTGAAACTCTGGACTGGATCGAAGTATTCTATTGAAACCGCTTCCGCTTTTATGTAAAAAGAAACATCTTGATTTAATTTGATTTATCTTCTTTGTTTAAAGGCATAATGCCAGAGATTGAAATAAAAAATATCCTCGACCATATCGGCCGCACCCCGCTCGTTGAGATTAAACGCCTCAATCCCAACCCCAGGGTCAGGGTTCTGGCCAAGCTCGAAGGCTTCAACCCGGGTGGATCGGTTAAAGACCGTATCGCCAGGGCCATGATCGAGGCGGCTGAAAGAAGCGGCGAACTGACCAGAGACAGGATCGTCATCGAACCCACCAGCGGTAACACGGGCATCGGCCTGGCTCTGGTGTGCGCCGTAAAAGGCTACAGGCTGCTCCTGACCATGTCTGAGTCAGTCAGCATGGAAAGGCGGCACATCCTGACCGCTCTGGGGGCTGAAATCTTACTGACGCCGGGCCACCTGGGTACAGACGGCGCCATTGAGGAAGCCTACCGCATGGCCCGAGAAGACCCGGATAAATACTTCCTGCCCGATCAGTTCAACAATTCCGCCAATGTCGAGGCGCATTACGAGGGGACCGGCATGGAGATCTGGGAGCAGACCCACGGTCAGGTCATCGCCTTTGTCGCGGCTATGGGCACCACCGGAACTCTGATGGGTGTTTCTAAGCGCCTCAAGGAATTGAATCCCGATATTGAGATCGTTGGGGCTGAGCCTTTTCTCGGCCATAAGATCCAGGGCTTGAAAAACCTTAAGGAGGCCTATGTTCCGGGCATTTATGACCGGTCGCGCCTGGACGAATTGGTCAATGTGGACGATGAAGACGCCTTTGAGATGGCCCGCCGGCTGGCCCGTGAGGAAGGGATTTTCGCAGGCATGAGTTCAGGCGCGGCCATGCACGTGGCGCTTGAAAAGGCGCGAGGCATGGAGAGCGGTGTGCTGGTGGTGGTTCTGGCTGACGGGGGCGAACGCTACCTCAGCACGAATCTCTTCATCCCCAGGGAGAAGGCCGCCATCAGTTTCTATAATCTGCTCACCCGCACCAAGGAGCCATTACAGCCCATCCGGGCTGGCCGTGTCGGCGTTTACTCATGCGGCCCGGCGCTTTATTCGATCAAACAGGTGGCCACTTACCGTCATGTTATCATGGCCGACCTGCTGAAGCGGTATCTCAAATTTCGAGGCTTTGAGGTTCTTCACGTTATGAATATCGTGGACATTGATGACCGGACCATTAATGCCACGGCCGAAACTGGTCAAGACCTGAAGGAGTTTACTGAAAAGTATTTCCAGGAATTTTTGAGAGACTGTGAAACTTTGGGCGTGGAGCGCGCGGATGAGTATCCCCGGGCCGGTGACCACGTTGAGGACATGATCGCCCTGGCCGACAAACTGGTCGAAAAGGGCTTGGCCTATGAAAAACTCCGCTCACTCTATTTTGACATCTCCCGCTTTCACGACTATGGAAAGATCTCCGGAGTGGTTCTTTCCAAGGTCAAGGTGGGCAAGACCGTGGACCTGGACATCTATGAAAAGGAAAACCCGCGGGACTTCACCCTGTTCAAACGGTCAACCCTGACCGAACTGAAACGGGGCCTTCACTACCAGACCCGCTGGGGTTCGGTCAGACCTGGCTGGCACATTGAATGCGCCGCCATGTCAACCAGGTACCTCGGCCATCAGTATGACATTCATACCGGAGGCACGGACCTCAATTTCCCGCACCATGAAAACGTTAACGCCATCTGTGAGGCCGCCTTTGGCCAACCCATGGCACGGTACTGGGTTCACAGCGAACTGGTTTTGGTGGACGGCCAGAAGATGTCCCGGTCCCTGGGCAACGCCCCGACCGTGCGAGACCTCCTTGAGAAGGGTCATTCCGGCCGAGCCATCCGACTTTGGCTCCTTTCAACTCACTACCGTAAACCCCTGCTGTTCAGTCAGGATCGCCTCGAGGCCGCGGCTCACACCCTCGCCCGCCTGGACGAATTTATGGCCCGGATCAGACACGCCGCAAAAGGTGAGGGCGCGGCAGAGGTGAATCAGTACGTCTATGACCTGCGCCAGAATTTTATGAGGTCCTTAGACGATGATCTCAACATTGCCGGCGCCTTGTCCGCCTTGTTCACCTTCATCCGGCGTCTTAACCCGTTGCTGGATAAAAAGAAGCTTAACCGGGAAAACCTGGACCAGATCGAGCGGCTCCTCAAGCAGCTCAACCAGGTACTCAATATCATGGATTTCGAGTCGAAGACCCTGGACGAGGAGTGCCAGAAACTCCTGAAGGAAAGGGAGCAGGCCCGTCAGGCGAAAAACTGGGCTGAGGCTGACCGGTTACGTGATCTGCTCCGGGAGAAAGGCATTAATGTCATTGACACCCCCTCTGGGACCCGGTGGCAGAGAGGCTAGCCTTTGGCTTTTCTTTTAATCTTAGCAAGTGGTAATATATGAAAGCTAATTTTATGCGATGCAAGAATGAAAGTAGATTGCCTACTTGCAAAAAAAATTTTTCAACAAGCATAAGTGCGATATATTTAAATATGGTAAAAGTAGATTGAGAGGGACTCCGATAGATTTAATTATATTAAGCTACTCTTAAGAGGCCGTATATGAAGAAAGCAAAGAGCAAGTCACTTCGCTTCACTCGTGTCGCTATCGAAAACTGGCGTAACTTTGCCCACATTGATGTGGGTCTTGAAAGACGTGTTATTCTATTCGGCCCCAATGCATCGGGGAAATCAAATTTTTTAGATATTTTTCGCTTCCTCAGGGACATTGCCTCGGTTGGTGGCGGATTTCAGGAGGCTGTCCGAAAAAGAGGAGGTGTCTCCAGCCTGCGATGCCTGGCGGCCCGGCGCTATTCAGATATCGTTATTCACCTACATTTAGGTGGAACTGAAAATCCAAACATCTGGCAGTATGAGCTTCACTTTAATCAAGATACACAGAGGATTCCCTATATAAAAAAAGAAAAAGTATCGCGGGGAGAGGAAATAATTTTAAATCGTCCTGATAAACAGGACCACGGGGATGAAGCCCGTTTGACTCAAACCCATCTGGAACAAGTTTACGCCAACCAGGAGTTTCGGGATATAGCCGGCTTTTTTTCATCAGTTCATTATTACCATTTAGTTCCCCAATTGGTTAGGGACCCGGAACGTTCAGTCGGGCGAAAAAATGATCCATATGGTGGTGACTTTCTTGAGAAGATTGCAAACACGCCTGAAAATACACGGAATGCCCGATTAAGGCGAATCATTGAAGGCCTGAAGGTCGCTGTGCCGCAATTAAAGGAACTGAAGTTATGGAGAGACCCTCGTGGACTGTGGCATCTTCGTGGTAGATACGAACACTGGCGGCCTCGGGGAGCGTGGCAGACGGAAGATCAGTTCTCAGACGGCACGTTAAGGTTAATGGGTTTGCTCTGGGCCGCGCTTGAAGGCGGAGGTCCTCTGCTTTTAGAGGAACCTGAGCTATCCCTGCATCCTGAAGTAGTAAGGCATATTCCCGAGACATTTCATCGAATCCAGCGCCGTAGCGGCAGACAAATAATAATGAGTACACAATCAAGTGAATTGTTGGAAGGAGAAGGAATCGGTTTAGACGAAGTATTAATGTTACGTCCCGATGCTGAAGGGACTTCAGTTGAACCTCTTAGTGATCAAGAAAATGTCAAGCCTCTCTTGGATAGCGGACTGAACCTAGCTGAAGTAGTTATTCCTTATACCCGTCCTGCTAATGTTGAACAGTTGTCACTGTTTGCTGATTAAGTGCATGCCTGATAACCAGTCAGTTATGATTTCCGGTGCAGTAGAAGGTCCTATTGATGAAGTAGTGTTAAAGCGGCTTCTATCTTATATCGGGGCTATTCCAGGACCAATCCATATTACAAACGGCAAGGGAAAACTTTTAAACAAATTAAATGGATATAACCATGCCGCCCGTTATAATCCCTGGGTGGTATTAATTGATCTCGATTACGATAAGGCATGCGCTCCTCCCTTTATCGCACAGAAGCTTCCTGATCCTGGGCCATGGCTTTGTTTTAGGGTTGCGGTGAGAGAAGTCGAGGCCTGGCTATTAGCGGATCAAGAGCATCTGGCTACTTTTCTTAGTATCCCCAAAACGCGTATTCCAACAGCACCTGAGGCACTTAACGCTCCTAAAAGAACGATGGTGGATTTGGCTAGGCATTCCCGTCGGTCAGCAATTCGAGAGGATATGGTTCCCAGGCCAGAGAGTGGTCGTAAAATAGGACCGGCTTATAATTCCCGTCTGATTGAATTCGTCAGTGATACAGTAAATGGATGGCGACCAGATGTGGCAGCTCAGCGTTCTGAAAGTTTAGAACGGTGTCTAAAGTGTATGCAGGCATTAGCTAAAAATTGGAGAAATAGGTAAAGAAGTCATATAGAAAAAATAGATCTGATTTAACAACTCCTTACTAATATATTATTTTTGCCATCAGCCCACTTTATTGACCTTTTCTCCTTGTGGGCTGGAATAAGTCTTATCGGTTAGAATATAACCTTTTTACAATAACTTAGAGCCCAACCATCTCGGCCTTGTCCATGATCACATCCATAAAAAAGGGAATTTATGACCGGTAATTCATAATTTTTGTTCAGCAAGCCCTTCATTGTTTAAGCCATTTTTCCAAGGGGAGGAACTCCTGGTGTCAAAAAAACCGACCTGTGAAGAATTTAAACGAAAAATCGAGGAATTAGAGAAAGAAACCATCAGCCTCATGAAGACTGAGGACGCGCTCAAGGAATCGGAAAGGAAGTTCAGGCTCCTGGCAGAACAATCGCCCAACATGATCTTTATCAACTATAAAGGTAAAGTCGTTTACGCTAACAAGTGTGCCGAAGAAGTTCTGGGATATACCAGAGAAGAATTCTATGCCGCGGATTTCGACTTCCTCTCCCTAATAGCGCCGGAATATAGAGAACTGGTTAAAGCAAATTTTAACAAACATTTAAAAGGTGAGGAGGTCGAGCCCTATGAATACGCTCTCTTGACCAAAGACGGCAGAAGGATCGAGGCCATCACCACCACCAGATTGCTGAATTATGACGGGGAAAAGGCCATCCTCGGAACGGTCACTGACATCACCAAGCACAAATTCGTGGAGGAGGCGCTCCACCGGGAACAGGAAAGGTTCCGCATCCTGGTGGAAGCGTCTCCGCTGGCCATCTCCATGATCGGGCAAGACGGTCATTATGAATATGTCAACCCAAAATTCGTGGAGATGTTCGGATATCGTTTAGAGGATATTCCCACCGGACGAGAATGGTTTGCCCAGGCCTATCCGGACGGGGAATACCGGCAGCAGGTCATGACAGCATGGATCAAAGACCTTAAAGATTTAAAAAGCTGTGAAGGCAGATCCAGAACATTCACAGTGACCTGTAAAGACGGCTTGAAAAAAATAATACTATTTAGACCCATGACTCTGGCCACAGGGCAGCAGTTTGTCACCTATGAAGATATCACCAGCCAGAAGAGGGCGGAGGACGCGCTGCGGGAAAGCGAGAAAAAATACCGCGACCTCGTGGAAAATATGAATGATGTGATTTATCAAACCGATGAGAAGGCCGTGGTAACCTATGTCAGTCCGAACATTGAATTGATCGGCGGATACCATCAGTCAGAAGTCATTGGCAGAAAATTCACCGATTTCGTCTATAAGCAAGACCTGCCTGACCGCATGAAGCGATTTCAGGATATAGTGTCTGGAGGCAATGTGCCAACTGAATACCGGTATGTGAAGAAATCCGGCCAAATCATCTGGATAAGAACCACGGCCAGGCCCATATTCAAGGAAAATCGCGTTATCGGGGTGCAGGGGATTTTAACAGATATCACAGATCGTAAGCTGGCTGAGGAAGCCTTGCGAAAAGCTGATGCCAGGTTGAGAAGACATCGTGACCGACTCGAAGAAACGGTCAAAAAACGAACCCTGGAACTGGAAGAAAAAAACAAGGAACTTAAGTCCCAGTCTCAGAAGTTAGAAGAAATGAACTCAGCCTTGAGAATCCTGCTTGAGCAGAGAGAAACCGATAAGGAGGATTTTGCCAGGACTCTGATCCAGAACTTAAGGACCCTGGTTTTACCTTATCTGGAACAGTTGAGAGGAAAGCAGCCATCCCCAGAGCACGACGCCAGCCTGGAGATCGCTATGTCCAATTTGCAGGATATCCTGTTCTCTTTCAGCTCGACCCTGGCCACAAGGTACTCCAGCCTCACCCCTCGCGAAATCCAGGTGGCCAGTCTCATCCGGGACGGAAAATCAAGTAAGGAGATCGCGCAGCTATTTAACCTTTCTGTGCGAAGCGTTGAATATTACCGTGAAAATGTTCGAAAGAAGATGGGGCTGGCAAATAAAAAGATAAATCTCCGTTCTTACTTGTTTTCTTTAAAATAATCCCATATTTTCTACCGTATTATCCAAGCAATAATTACGTAATACATTCCTTTAAATTCCTGCTAAATTAACCCTGCTTTACTTCAAGGTACGATACTTAAGAAAGTAATTTCCAGTGGCGCCCAAGATTAAGGAATCCCCCGGCCGGACAGCGGGGCCTTTGAGTGTTAAGACAGCCAGGACCTCATTTGTTCATCAAGGTGGATTTGTATGTTTTCAAGAGTATTAAATGGAAGTTAAAAAGAAATCAAACGGGCAGCCAGTAAATAAACTCCAGGAACTGCTCGACCTAGTTTCAAAATTGGGAATTTTGGAGAACGATCGCAATTTATCGGCAGAGGAACGGTTTATTTTAGAGAAACGGCTTAAGACCTTATTAGAACTGCTCATTCGAGAATGAGAATTTCGCCCTGATCAAATTAAAGAATCAGAATGAATAAAGTTTCAAAAAAGACCTTCGACCAGATTCTTGCTCGACTGGAAGGGCTGCCTTCCTTGCCTGTGACAGTGGCTGCCATACTGGAGGTTTTGAACAATCCTGAGTCTTCGGCTCAGGAGTTATCAGAGGCTTTAAGTTACGAACAATCCCTGGCTTCCCGTGTTCTCAAGCTGGTCAACTCGGCCTACTACGGCTTTCCTCGCAGAATTGACACCCTCAGTAAAGCGGTCACCATCCTCGGGTACAACTCCATCCGAAACATTATCCTGGTCACAAGCATCTTCGATTCTCTGGACAAGGGTTCAAAGGCCAGGTCCCTGGATCGGAAGGGTTTCTGGCAGCATGCCCTGGGGTGCGGCGCCGCGGCCCAGGTTATGGGAACGAAACTCGGATTCAGACAGGGTGAAGAGCTGTTCCTGGCCGGTCTGCTTCATGACATTGGGAAAGTCATCTTGGATGCCTTTCTCCATGAAGAATACAGCCAGGTGTTAAAGGTGTGCCAGGAGGAAAATCTACTGCTGTTCGAGGCTGAAGAGCAGGTCCTGGGGGTTACGCATGAGGATTTCGGATGCTGGCTGGCCGAGACCTGGAACCTGCCTTACAACCTGACCGAGGCTATTTCCCATCACCACGAGCCACCGGAAAGTAAGGAATATTTCATCATAACCAGCCTGGTCCACATCGGGGATATACTGACCCGGGCCCTTGAAGTGGGCCACGGCGGGGACGATCTGATCCCGGCCATTAACCGCCAGGCCTGGGTAGCCCTGAAACTGAACCCCGCCTTTCTGCAAGATTTGATCGAAGATTTTGAAAACAAGCTCCAGCAGGCCCAGGATTTCATGCCTGATAATTCTTGCTGAGATCGAGTGGACCAACACCCCCGGCAGGAAGTAGTGATGACAATTCAAATAAAATCCTGCTCGGCCCAGACACGCAGACAGTTCAGCCTCTTATCCTAATTAGCAAAACTAGACAAGATTCTCCAGGACATCGTCAAAGGAGTACTTATCGTCCATTGGAAAATATTCTTACCATTCTCTCTCAGCACCGGGCCGCTGATTAGTAGCTCAAACCATTGTCCTTATGAACAAGGCA
>JAFDHD010000075.1 GCA_019308995.1 Deltaproteobacteria bacterium
GCTCAAACAAAGCGTAACGGCCGACGTCAGGGTCGTCTTCCCATGATCAATATGCCCAATCGTACCAACATTTACATGCGGCTTCGTCCGCTCAAACTTCTTCTTGGCCATTGATAACCCTCCTTAGACCTGAAAGAATTAATTTCCGGTAACCTCTATCATAATTAATTTCATTAATCCCTTTCGTTTACAACCTCAGCCGAGACGGATTCTGGCACAGATTCGTAACGTGCAAACTGCATGCTGAAGGTGGCCCGGCCCTGAGTCATAGATCTGACGTCCGTGGCGTATCCAAACATAGTAGCCAGAGGAACCTCCGCCGTTATAGTCTGAGCCCCGCCTCTGGACTCCAAGTCTCGAACCCTGCCTCGCCGGGAGTTGAAGTCGTTTAAAACCTCACCTACAAACTCTTCCGAAACCAGGACCTCGACATCCATAATCGGCTCAAGCAAAACGCATCCCGCCTTTTTTAAGCCTTGTTTTAAGCCCATTGATCCGGCAATCATAAAGGCTCGATCAGAAGAGTCAACCTCATGAAAGGAACCATCAAAAAATGAAACCTTCAAATCAGTCACAGGATACCCGGCCAGAACCCCTTGGGTAGCGGCCTGCTTAACCCCTGTCTTAACAGCTTGATAGTATTCGCGAGGCACAACACCCCCAATGATATCAGCCGAAAAAACCAAACCATCCCCGGGTTCAGCAGGCTCAAGCCTCAGCCAAACATGGCCATATTGGCCGCGACCTCCAGTCTGTCGAACAAAACGCCCTTCAGCTTCAACAGCCTGGGTGATGGTCTCCCGGTAAGCGACTTTGGGCCTGCCCACATTTGCCTGGACGTTGAATTCTCTAAGCAGTCTATCAACTATTATTTCCAGGTGAAGCTCGCCCATCCCCGAAATAATGATCTCACCGCTCTCCTGATCCGTTTTGGTATGGAAGGAAGGATCCTCGGCGGCAATCTTTGCCAGGGCCATGGACAAGCGATCCTGATCTCCCTTACCTTTGGGTTCAACCGCCACGTGTATTACCGGCTCAGGTATATACAACTTCTCGAGCAGGATAGTTTCAGCGCCGTCACACAAGGTATCGCCTGTAGTGGTGTTCCGCAGTCCCACCGCGGCCACTATATCGCCGGCATAGACCTCCTTGGTCTCTTCCCGATTATTGGCGTGCATCTTCAACAGACGTCCGATCTTCTCTTTGGTCTGCTTAGTCGAATTATAGACATACGCACCAGATCGCAGATGGCCGGAATATACCCGCAGAAAGGTCAAATGACCCACAAAGGGATCGTTCATAACCTTAAAAGATAAAGCGGCAAAGGGCTCATCATCAGCCGACCGCCGCCTGATAATCTCCCCTTTGGAACCAAGGCCTTCAACAGGGGGAACATCTACCGGCGAGGGAAGATAATCAACGATGGCGTCCAGCAAAGGCTGAGCGCCTTTATTTTTAAAGGCAGAACCCATAAGGACAGGGACACAATTAAGCCCCAGTGTGGCGCGGCGCAGGCCGGCCCGCACCTCAGACTGCGTAAGTTCCTGTTCTTCAAGGTATTGTTCCATAATCCGGTCGTCCACTTCCGCCAAGGCCTCGATCATGGCCTCGCGGGCCTTTGAAACCTCATCTTCAAGATCAGAGGGGACTTCCTCAATCCTAAAATGAGCGCCCAAGGTTGTTTCGTCATAGATCACGGCTTTATTTTCTATCAGGTCAATAAGTCCTATAAATTTGTCTTCAGACCCTAAAGGGAGCTGGAGCAAGATCGGAAAGGCCTTCAAACGCTCCTTCATCTGGGTCAAACATCTTTTGTAATCAGCCCCGATGCGGTCCATTTTATTGATAAACGCGATACGAGGCACCCCGTATCGTTCAGCCTGCCGCCAGACGGTCTCAGATTGAGGCTCAACCGCACCGACGGCGCAAAATATGGCCACCATTCCGTCAAGCACTCTTAAGGAACGCTCGACCTCAATTGTAAAATCTACATGCCCCGGCGTATCAATGATGTTGATGCGATGCTTTCTCCAGAAGCTGGTTGTGGCGGCCGAGGTGATGGTAATACCTCTTTCCTGCTCCTGCTCCATCCAGTCCATGACGGCTTCACCATCATGAACCTCACCCATCTTATGCGAAACACCAGTATAATAAAGAATCCGTTCTGTAGTCGTGGTCTTGCCAGCATCTATGTGGGCGGCAATGCCAATATTACGGATTCTCTCTAATGAAACGACACGGGACAACGGAAGGTCAAACCCTACCAGCGATAATGAGCAAAGGCCTTGTTCGCCTCAGCCATGCGATGGGTATCCTCCTTCTTTTTTACCGCGCCGCCGCGACCTTGAGCCGCATCCATTAACTCGGCCGCAAGCTTGGTCACCATGCCTTTCTCACCCCTGGCCTTGGCATGTTGAATTAACCAGCGGATGCTCAAGGCCAATCGCCTTTCCGGACGAACCTCAATCGGTATCTGGTAGGTCGAACCACCGACGCGCCGGCTCTTAACTTCCACCACCGGTCTGACATTCTCCACAGCCTGCTCGAAAATTTTAATCGGGTCCTCCTTGGTCTTGGCGGCAACCTGATCCAGGGCCCGGTACATAATTGTTTCAGCCAGGCTTTTCTTGCCACGACGCATAATACCGTTGACAAATCTTGCCACCAGCTGATTGTTATATTTTGGATCCGGTATGACCTCTTTCTTTAGAACTTCTTTCCGCCTAGGCATGAATCATCCTTTACTTGGGCCGTTTAGTTCCATATTTACTTCGACTGCTCCGGCGGTCCTGAACACCGATGGTATCCAATGTTCCCCGGATAACATGGTAGCGCACTCCGGGCATATCCTTAACCCGTCCTCCTCGAATAAGCACGACCGAGTGCTCCTGGATATTGTGCCCCTCTCCCGGGATATAAGTAGTCACCTCGATACCATTGGTCAACCTGACCCGGGCCACCTTTCTCAAGGCCGAATTAGGTTTCTTCGGCGTCTTGGTGTAAACGCGGATACAAACGCCCCTCTTTTGAGGGCAGCCTTTAAGCGCGGGGGTAGTGGCCTTTTTACGCTGCTTCGTTCTCCCCTTGCGAACTAACTGATTGATTGTAGGCATTAAACCTTAACCTCTAATTTTCATCCCTCATAGTAAGACCCTCAGAGGGCCGTCATCCTTCCCAGCGGGAGGTGGCCCGGTAAGGGCCGCAATGTATTTCGGCAGTTTTCACAACCACTAAAACGGTTGAACTTACTCTAAATTACCTTTTTATGTCAAGGGTTTTTTCGTAATCCGCCGTTAATTTCCCTAAATAATTTTTCCCAAACAAGTCAAGGCAGACCAAGTATACCAACCGGCCACCATATCTTCCTTCGATACTTTCCCTTTTCGGAGAAACACTTGACCCTAATCCAGGGCTTCAGTTTCTTTTTTTTCTCCTAATTTACGGTACTTAGACAAACCAGAGCCTGCCGGAATGAGACGACCCATGATAACATTCTCCTTTAAACCCATGAGCCGATCTATTTTACCGGCAATGGCCGCCTCGGTTAGAACCTTGGTTGTTTCCTGGAAGCTCGCAGCTGAAATGAAACTCTCGGTCGTCAAGGAGGCCTTGGTGATACCAAGCAGCAGCGGTTCGCCCATGGCCGGGTTTTTCTTCTGGGTCACCATCAACTCATTGACCTCCTCGAAACGATATCGTTCGATGTGTTCACCGATGAGGAAATCGGTATCACCCGGATCAGTGATGCTCACCTTCCGCAACATCTGCCGGACAATGACCTCGATGTGCTTGTCATTGATTTGCACTCCCTGGAGGCGATAGACTTCCTGGATCTCATCCACCAGATACTTGGCAAGCTCCTTCAGCCCGCGGATGGCCAGGATATCGTGCGGATTGGCCGAACCGTCCATCAGGGCTTCACCGGCCCTGACGTAGTCTCCTTCATGAACCGTGATGTGTTTTCCTCTGGGGATAAGGTATTCCTTTGGTTCACCCACATCTGGAGAAACGACGACTGTACGTTTGCCTTTTGTCTGTTTGCCATAGGAAACCATCCCGTCAATCTCACCGATAATGGCATGCTCCTTGGGCTTACGCACCTCGAAGAGCTCGGCCACCCGAGGCAGACCGCCAGTGATATCCTTTGTTTTTGTCGTTTCCCGTGGAATCTTGGCCAGGATATCTCCGGCCTCGATCTGATCTTTTTCCTGAACCATGATAATGGCGTTCAGCGGGAGAGAATAACGGGCCGCAACGCCATGGGCGTTTTTCTTGACCCGGTTACCGGCGTCGGTGATAGTAATCCGCGGGCGAACTTCGGTGTCCTTATATTCGCTGATGACCTTACTCGACATACCGGTCACCGGATCTACCTTTTCGATCATGGTCTTGCCTTCTTGGATGTCGGCATATCGAACGCGGCCCGAGACCTCGGTCAGGATCGGCGTGGTAAATGGATCCCATTCAGCCAGGACGGTGTCAGGCCCGACCTCGTCACCCTCCTTGACCTTAAGATGAGCGCCGTAGATAACCTGGTAACGCTCCCGCTCTCGGTCTCGATCGCTCATAATCGCCACCTCACCTTTACGACTCATGACAACCATCTCACCGCTCGAAGAGGCGACGGTGTGCAAATCAATGAATTTGATTTTCCCCTTGTTCCGGGAGACGATCTGAGTCTGCTCCACGCGCCGGCTGGCTGTGCCCCCAATGTGAAATGTCCGCATCGTAAGCTGAGTTCCCGGCTCACCGATGGATTGAGCGGCAATAATTCCAACCGCTTCACCAATCTCGACCAGATGTCCATGGGCCAAGTCGCGGCCATAACATTTAGTGCAGATACCTCTCTTTGCTCGGCAGGTCAAAAGGGACCGTATGCGGATGCGATCCAGCCCGGCCTCTTCAATCTTAGACAGGGCGTCTTCATCAATTTCTTCATTGGCCTTAACCAGAACCTTTTCAGTATATGGGTCAATGATATCCTCCAGGGCCGTTCGCCCCAGAACCCGCTCACTTACAGGCTGAATAACCTCGCCAGCCTCTCTGAGGGATTCAACCCAGATGCCATCCAGCGTGCCGCAATCGTATTCGGAGACGATGCAGTCCTGGGCCACATCCACCAGACGCCGGGTCAAATACCCGGAGTTGGCTGTCTTGAGTGCGGTGTCGGCCAGACCTTTGCGCGCGCCGTGAGTTGAAACAAAGTACTCAATCACGCTCAGGCCTTCCCGGAAATTGGCAATGATCGGCTGCTCGATAATCTCGCCCGTAGGCTTAGCCATGAGACCGCGCATTCCGGCAAGCTGTTTCATCTGATCCTTGCTGCCGCGAGCTCCTGAATCGGCCATCATGAAGATAGAATTAAAGCTGAGAACTTCTTCCTTTTCGCCTTTCGGACTGGTGACTTCCTTGGTAGAAATCTTGTCCATCATCTTACCGGCAACCTCGTCAGAGGCCCGGGTCCAGATGTCAACGACTTTATTGTACTTCTCACCCTCGGTGATCAACCCGTCTCCATACTGATCTTCAACCTTTTTAACTTCATCCCGAGCCCCAGTGATGATCTTATCCTTAAGCTCCGGGATAATCATGTCGGAGATACTAATAGACACTCCCGATTTGGTGGCGTAACGATAGCCGAGATCCTTCAGCTGGTCGGCCAGGACTACGGTTTTTTTCACTCCGCATTGACGGTAGCAGGTACCGACGAGATTCAGGAGCTCCTTCCTGGTCATGACCTTGTTGACAGATTCAAAGCCCAATTCATGCGGCACGATCTCCCAGAGCAGGATTCGACCGGTCGTCGTCTCCATTCTATGCCCATCAAGGCGCACCATGATCCTGGTGTGAAGGTCCAGCTCTCCGGCGTCATAGGCGATGCGCACCTCCTCCGGATTGCTGAAAAGACGGCCTTCGCCCCTGGAGTAGGGCTTATCCCGCGTCAGATAATATAGCCCCAAGACGATATCCTGGGTTGGTTCAATAATGGGTTCGCCATTAGCCGGAGAGAGGATATTGTTCGTGGACATCATCAGAACCCTGGCCTCGACCTGGGCCTCGATGGACAGAGGCACATGGACAGCCATCTGGTCTCCATCGAAGTCGGCGTTGAAGGCATGGCAGACTAACGGATGGAGCTGGATGGCCTTGCCTTCGATCAGGATGGGTTCAAAGGCCTGGAGACCAAGCCGGTGTAAGGTTGGAGCCCGATTGAGCATAACCGGATATTCCCGGACCACCTCGGACAGGGTGTCCCAGACCTCGGGTGTTTCGCGCTCGACCATCTTCTTAGCACTCTTGATGGTTGTGACATAACCCTTCTGTTCCAAACGATGATAGATGAAGGGTTTAAATAACTCGAGGGCCATCTTTTTAGGCAGGCCGCATTGGTGGAGTCTGAGGTCCGGGCCGACGACGATAACTGACCGGCCGGAGTAATCAACCCTCTTGCCCAGCAGGTTCTGCCGGAATCGGCCCTGCTTACCTTTGAGCATATCTGACAGTGATTTGAGCGGCCGCTTGTTCGGCCCGGTGATGGTCTTGCCACGACGACCGTTATCAAAAAGAACATCCACTGCTTCCTGGAGCATTCTTTTTTCGTTGCGAATGATAATCTCCGGCGCATTAAGCTCCATGAGCCTTTTTAAGCGGTTGTTCCGGTTAATGACCCGGCGGTAAAGGTCATTGAGGTCTGAGGTGGCAAAACGGCCGCCATCCAAAGGAACCAAGGGACGCAAATCCGGAGGAAGCACTGGAATAACGTCCATGATCATCCATTCCGGCCGATTACCAGAGTCCCGGAAAGCTTCCACAACCTTCAGCCGTTTGCTTAACTTTTTCCGCTTAGCCTCTGAAGCCGTTTCGGTCATGTCCTGCCTGAGTTGTGCGGAAAGTTCATCCAATTTTATATCGGCCAGTAAGGTCTTGATGGCTTCGGCACCGATGCCGGCCTGGAAGTTGTCACCGTATTCCTCGCGGGCCTGACGATAATGTTCCTCGCTGATGACCTGCCCATTGGTCAGAGAGGTTTCCTTGCGGTCAACAACGATATAAGATTCGAAATAGAGGACTTTTTCCAGTTCTTTTAAGGTCATATCCAGCAGATTCCCCACCTTGGAAGGCAGGCTCTTCAGAAACCAGATATGCGCCACCGGGCTGGCCAGCCCGATGTGGCCCATCCTTTCGCGACGCACCTTGGACTGAATGACTTCCACGCCGCATTTTTCGCAGACCACGCCCCGATGCTTCATGCGCTTGTATTTGCCGCAGTTGCATTCGTAATCCTTGGTCGGTCCGAAGATCTTGGCACAAAAGAGACCATCACGTTCAGGTTTGAAGGTCCGGTAATTAATTGTTTCCGGTTTTTTAACCTCGCCAAAAGACCATCGGCGTATCTTTTCCGGTGAAGCCAGGGAAATCCTGACCGCATTATAAGGCATAGGATCCTTGGGCCGATTAAATAAACTAAGTATATCTTCCAAGACGTTCCTCCTTGTCTTGTTTAATAATTATATCTCGGCCTCTTCGGCTGACTCGGCCGATTCACCATCCTCGATCAGCTCCACATCCAGGCCCAGGCTCATCAGTTCCTTGACCAGGACGTTAAAAGACTCCGGAATACCCGCTTCAAGAACATTATCGCCCTTGACGATCTTCTCATACATTCGGGTTCGACCGATGACATCGTCTGATTTGACCGTTAGAAACTCCTGAAGGGAATAAGCCGCGCCGTAGGCCTCCATGGCCCAGACCTCCATCTCACCCAACCGCTGGCCGCCAAACTGGGCCTTGCCTCCGAGGGGCTGCTGGGTTACGAGGGAGTAAGGACCGATGGAGCGGGCATGAAGCTTATCATCAACCAGATGATGGAGCTTCATCATGTACATCACGCCGACCGTGACCATGGAATCAAACCTTTCCCCGCTCCGGCCGTCTCTGAGGTAAGTCTTGCCTCCGCCGGGAAGTCCGGCCATCTTGAGGAAATCCTGAATCTCGTTTTCAGAGGCGCCATCAAAGACGGGTGTGGCCATGTGCAGGCCCCTGGACGAGTTGTTAATAAGCCCCTTTAGCTCATCGTCGTTCAGTCCGTCAGCAAATTTTTTATAATCCTCTCGGCCCAAGATGGACTTCAACTTGGAGCGAAGCTTTTCGGTGGATAGCTTTTCCACGAGCCTGGCAATCTGAGCGCCGAGCTCCTTGGAAGCCCAGCCCAGATGAGTCTCCAGCACCTGACCCACATTCATCCGCGAAGGCACTCCCAGGGGATTTAAAACAATATCCACCGGCGTTCCGTCTTCAAAATAAGGCATATCTTCTTCAGGTAAAATGCGGCTGACCACACCTTTGTTTCCATGCCGACCAGCCATCTTGTCACCCACGGAGAGCTTACGCTTCATGGCTACATAAACCTTGACCATCTTGATGACGCCCGGAGGCAGTTCGTCGCCCTTTCTCAAGCTGGTAATCTTGTCCTCAAAGACCATGCGAACCATGTCAACCTGTTCATTATAGCGGCTGATGATCTGACCGATGGCTTCACGAACGGTCCGCTTCTTGTCCTCTGATAAGGAGACATTAGCCCAATCGTTCGGATCAATTTGCTCGATGTGTTCGCGGGTGATCTTGGTGTTACGCTTGAATATGGTTCCTCCGCTCTTCCTGGCTTCGGTCAGTGAGGCGGACAGGGTCTTGCCAACTAAGAGTTCGGCCAGACGGCTCTGGATACTGGCCTTGATGATGTGTATTTCATCGGCCCTGTCTTTTTCCAGACGGGCTGTTTCATCGTCTTCGATAACTTGGGCTCGTTCGTCCTTGTCCACCCCTTTACGGGAAAAGACCCGGGCATCTATAACGATACCTTCAATCCCAGGAGGCACGCGAAGCGAGGAATCCTTAACGTCACTGGCTTTTTCACCAAAAATGGCCCGCAGGAGTTTTTCTTCGGGGCTAAGCTGGGTTTCGCTCTTGGGCGTGACCTTCCCGACCAGGATATCACCGGGGTTGACTTCGGCTCCAATACGAATAATACCGGCCGCATCAAGATCGCTGAGGCTCTCTTCGCCCAAGTTAGGGATATCCCTGGTAATTTCTTCTTTGCCCAGCTTGGTATCCCGGGCCATGGTCTCAAATTCTTCAATGTGAATCGAGGTGAAGGTATCGTCTTTGACCAGCCTTTCGGAAACCAGGATCGAGTCCTCAAAATTATACCCACCCCAGCTCATAAAAGCCACGGCTATATTGCGTCCGAGGGCTAATTCCCCAAGCTCCGTGGCCGGGCCGTCGGCGATGATCTGGCCCTTGCGCACATGGTCGCCGGAACGAACGATGGGCCGCTGGTTGAAGCAGGTGTTCTGGTTAGAGCGCTGGTACTTGGTCAGCTTGTAAATATCAACGCCGGAACTCACGCCTTCGTCCCCGTCGCTCTGGTATTTAAGAACGATCCGAGAGGCGTCCACGTCATCTATGACACCATCATGCTCGGCGACAACGTTCACGCCCGAATCACGTGCCACCACCTCCTCGATACCGGTGCCGATGAGCGGGGCCTCTGATCTTAGTAATGGCACTGCCTGGCGCTGCATGTTCGAGCCCATCAGAGCACGATTGGCGTCATCGTTTTCCAGGAAGGGAATAAGGGATGTCGAGACGGAGACGAGTTGATTGGGGCTGACATCCATGTAAGCCACTTCATCAGATGAAACCTGGACAAACTCACCCATGACCCGACAGGCAACGATATCGTCTATAAAACGGCCTTTCTTATCCAACAGGGCATTGGCCTGGGCAATGGGAAATTCCTTCTCGTCCATGGCAGTCAAGTACTTGACTGCCGAAGTAGCCACTCCATTCTTGACCACGCGGTAAGGGGTTTCGATAAACCCGAACTTGTTGACCCGGGCAAAAGTTGACAGAGAAACGATCAAACCGATGTTGGGACCTTCGGGCGTCTCGATCGGACAGATACGACCGTAGTGACTCGGATGGACGTCTCTAACTTCAAACCCGGCCCTCTCTCGCGTCAAGCCTCCAGGTCCCAAGGCTGACAGGCGGCGCTTGTGAGTAACCTCAGACAGCGGATTTGTCTGATCCATGAACTGCGAAAGCTGACTGGTGCCAAAGAACTCCTTGACCACCGCTGAAACCGGTTTGGAATTGATCAGATCGTGAGGCATCAAGGTCTCGACTTCCTGGAGGCTCATCCGTTCCCTGATAGCTCGTTCCATGCGAACCAATCCGATGCGATACTGATTCTCCAAGAGTTCTCCGACCGCCCTGACCCGTCTGTTACCCAGGTGGTCAATGTCATCGGTCATACCTTGCCGATCCTTCAGTTCAAGGAGTTCCTTGACCACGGCCATGATATCTTCCTTGCGAAGAGTTCGAATCGAAAGCTCAGTATCTAAGTTCAATCTCAAATTGAGCTTAAGGCGACCGACCACAGAGAGTTCATAATGTTCGGGATTAAAAAAGAGGTTTTCAAAAAAGGCGTTGGCCACCTCCTGGGTCGGGGGATTTGAAGGACGAAGCTTGCGGTAAATTTCAAGAATCGCCTCCTCATGGGTATTAACCTTGTCCAAAAGCAAGGTATCCCTCAAGGAGGAGCTGACATTGACTTTATCAATATATAAAACTTCGATCTCCTTGATCCCGGCATCGCGAATGGCGAAGTAAGCTTTTTCGTTAAACTCCTCATTGATTCCAAGGATGACCTCACCGGTAGCCGGGTCAACCACGTCATGAACCGTATACCGGCCAAAAAAATCTTCGTACCTCGCTGGAATTTCATGAATCTGGCTGTTAGCCAGCTTCTGCACCACAGACTGAGAGATTTTTTTATTCTTCTTAACGATAACCTCTTTTGTCTCAGGATCAACGATATCATCAAGGGCGCGATGGCCTAAAAGAAGGCTCGGATCGGTTTCTCTAGTAACGCGTTTGCCTTCAAAATGTATTTTTTCAGTCTGATAAAAGTAGTTAAGCAGTTCTTCGGTAGAATATCCCAAGGCCTTGAGCAGGAGGGTAACCGGAAATTTACGGCGCCGGTCAATGCGCACATGCAGGATATCCTTGGCATCGAATTCCAGATCTATCCAGGAACCTCGAAGCGGGATGATACGCGCCGAGTAAAGCAGCTTGCCCGAAGAATGGGTTTTCCCTTTATCGTGATCAAAGAAGACACCCGGGCTCCGATGGAGTTGGGAGACGATAACCCTTTCGGTGCCGTTGATAATGAAGGTTCCATTCTCGGTCATTAAAGGCAGGGTGCCAAAATAAACCTCCTGTTCCTTGATGTCCCTAATGCTGCGGGCGCCGGTATCCTTGTCCACGTCATAGACCACCAACCGAACCGTAATCTTGATTGGGGCCTCGTAGGTTAAGCCTTTGGCCAGGCACTCATCAATATCATATTTGGATTTGTCAAAGGTGTAGGAAACGAATTCCAACGAAGAAAGACCGGAAAAATCCCTGATGGGAAAGACTCCTTTGAAAACGGCCTGCAGGCCGACATCTTCCCGTTTATCCGGATCTATATTCTTTTGCAGAAAGCCTTCATAAGACTGCCGCTGCATCTCAATGAGATTCGGCATCTCGGCTATATGTTCAATCTTACCGAAATTTTTTCTAATTCTCAAGTTCGTTAATGGTCGGGCCATCTTAACTCCTTAAAAATAGAGTATTCATTGGCTTTTGGGCCAGGACCAGCCTCCTGGAGCAGGTCCCGGCCGTCTCCACTATTTAATTTCGACCGCTCCACCTGCTTCTTCGATCTGTTTTTTAACCTCTTCGGCTTCCTCTTTGGAGACCCCCTCTTTTAGAGGTTTGGGAGCCTCCTCAACCAGGGCTTTGGCTTCCTTGAGGCCCAGGGAGGTGAGCGCCCGAACGGTCTTGATGACCTGAATCTTCTTATCGCCAAAAGAGGTCAGGATGGCATCGAATTCTGTCTGTTCCTCAGCAGCACCCGCATCCTCGGCTCCAGCCACCGCCCCACCCGCGGCTAAGGCGACTGGCGCGGCCGCGGAAACGCCAAAAGTTTCCTCGAGCTCTTTGATCAACTCAGAAAGCTCCAACACGGACATATTTTTAATGAACTCAATTACTTCTACTTTTGTAATGTCGGCCATTTATTGTTTCCTCCATATCAATTGAATAAGGCCAAGAACTTTGGTCTAGGCCTGTTCTTTCTGATCGCGAATCGCGGCCAGGGCATAAACAAAGTTACCGATAATGCTGTTAAAGAGGCGCACTAGCTTGGTGGGCACAGCATTCATTGTACCCAGCAATATCCCGAGAAGAACATGTTGGGGCGGCAGATTACCGATGCGTTTGATCTCCTCGAAGTCTAAAATTTGACCGGAGATGATACCCCTTTTAATAACAAGCTCCTCATTCTCTTTGGCGAAATCCACCAGGGCCTTAGCCAATGGAACAGGGTCCCCGGTGGTCGTGCCTAAGGCATTGTTGCCGACAAGAAAGTCACTTAGATGCTCCGCAGCAGTCCCCTTGGCGGCCTGTTTAAGCAGCGTGTTCTTGACGACGCGGTATTCACCTCCGACCTCTCGCACCCGCCGCCGCAGGTCACTTATCCTTGTCACGTCCAGGCCTTTAAAGTCGGTTAAAAAAACCACCTTGACCTCATCCAGCCGTGAGGTCAGTTCGGCTACAATTTTTTCTTTCTGATTACGCTCCAAATTTTTTTATCTCCTTTCTCTTTGGCCATTTAAAAAGTTAAGACCTTCGGCCAACGAGAATTCGAGAGTTATTCTCAGCCTCGGCAGGCCGTCTTTCGTTTAACGCTAAGGCATTAGCGCACCTGCTGTCATTGACCGTAAAGTCATTTCAACCCCGAGCCGACATGACACCAGACCGACCTGAACTCTGTCTGGCGTAAGATCAGCCGCGAGGCATACCCGACTAATTTTTTGTGTCTGTATTTTTCGTCTGATCTTGCCTGTAATTTACCGAATCAGGTCCCGGACTAAATTGGGATCAATCTTGATCCCCGGTCCCATGGTTGTTGAAACAGCAATGCTTTTGAGATAGGCGCCTTTGCTTGTCGCCGGTTTGAGTCGCAGGATGACCTCGAAAAAGGATGTGATGTTCTCAAGCAGCTTCTCCAGACCAAAAGAAGTCTTACCAATCGGGGCGTGAACAATCCCATTCTTCTCAGCCTTGAAATCAATCTTGCCAGCTTTCAGTTCCTTAACCGCAGTCGCCACATCAAAGGTAACCGTGCCAAGCTTTGCGTTTGGCATCAATCCTCGCGGACCTAAAATACGGCCCAGTTTGCTGACCGCACCCATGATGTCCGGGGTGGCCACGGCCTTGTCAAATTCAAGCCAGCCCTTCTGTATCTTTTCGATCAGTTCATCGGAGCCAACAGAATCCGCCCCAGCCTCCTCGGCCTCTTTCTCCTTCTCGCCCTTGGCAAAAACCAGAACACGAACCTTCTTACCCGTACCATGTGGCAGAGCACAGACCCCTCTCACCATCTGGTCCGCATGACGGGGATCAACCCCCAGCTTGACCGCCACATCCACGGTTTCGTCAAACTTGCTAGAGGCAGTCTCCAGCGCCAACTGGAGACCTTCCTCGAATGTATATTTCTTGTCCCGGTCAACCTTCACCCGGGCTTGTTTCATTTGTTTCCCTATGTGGGCCATATCCTCTCTCCTAAACGACGTTCAGCCCCATGCTCCGAGCTGTGCCTTCAATAATCAGGACCGCAGCATCAATATCGTTGGCATTAAGGTCCTCAAACTTGAGTTTAGCGATCTCTTCAACCTTTGCCCTGGGCACCACTCCCACCTCGATCCGACCAGGCTCACTCGAGCCCTTAGCAATCTGAGCCGCCTGCTTCAGGAGTATGGAGGCCGGTGGTGTCTTGGTGACGAATGTAAACGAACGGTCAGCATAAACAGTTATAATGACAGGGATTATTGTTCCTTCCTGGCTCTGGGTCGCCGAGTTGAAGGCCTTACAAAACTCCATAATATTGACCCCATACTGACCCAAAGCCGGACCAATCGGAGGGGAGGGGGTCGCTTGTTTTGCCGGAACTTGCAATTTTATCTGACTAAGAACTTTTTTGGCCATTTGTTAATAAACTCCTTATTGAACCTAACTGTACCTGGTAGTAAAAAACCTGCATCTTCAGTTCGGAAGTTAAATTTTTTCAACCTGGACAAATTCCAATTCAACCGGAGTGGCTCGACCGAAGATGCTGATCAGAATTCTCAATTTTGCCTTATCTTCTTTGACTTCGTCAACACGACCGATGAAGTTTGAAAACGGACCGTCAATGACCTTGACCTCATCCCCATCTTCGAAATGGAATTTTGGTTTGGGTTTTGAAATACCCTCCACCATTTGGGCGATCACCTTTTCAGCCTCGTGGTCAGGGATGGGGGTTGGGTTGATGTTCCCGCCAAGGAAGCCGGTCACTTTAGGAGTGCCTTTCACGATATGCCAGGTCTGCTCATCAAGGTCCATATGGACCAGCACATAGCCGGGATAAAATTTCCGGGACGATGTTTTTATCTGGCCTTTGACCTTTTCAACCACCTGTTCCGTAGGCACCAGGACCTCGGAAAATCTGTCCTCAAGATGGAGCTGTCTAATGGTCTCCTCCAAGGAGGCTTTGACCTTTTCTTCATGTCCGGAATAGGTATGTATAATATACCACTTATGCGTCACGCACCCTCACTCCCATCAAAGTATCACGGTCTGTCGTTATTTAAGGATGAATTTAACCAGTCGTGAAAGCCCTATATCAACGAGACCCAAGTAGGCGGAAACCACGAAGACCAGAACGATAACTACAGCCGTCGAGGCTAAAATCTCCTTTCGGGCGGGCCAGTTGACCTTTCGCAATTCAACGCGCACCTCACGGAAAAACTGCCGTGTTTTATCAATAAAACCCGGCAACTTGAACTCAGCCTGAGCCTTGGTCTTCTGCTTGGCAGGAACTCGGGAGGTCCCATTCTTCAATGTCTTATTCTTTAAAGCCTTATTAGAGGCTGTAATTTCTACCGCGGCCCTTGTCGTCTTCTTTTTTTTTCTTTTAGTCTTGGCCATGTATCCTTAATAATGGTTTTGATAAACCTATGAGATGGGGTTTAAGCCCCATCATTGCGTTAGTATGGCAGGCCAGGAGGGATTCGAACCCCCATCACCCGGATTTGGAGTCCGGTGCTCTAACCGTTAGAGCTACTGGCCTGTGGCAAGTATCTATGACTCCTTGGGGGTAAAATCTACTTCGTCTCCCGATGGACAGTATGTTTATGACAAAAACGGCAGTATTTCTTTAACTCCAGCCTGCCAGGCGTCCGGCGCTTGTTCTTGGTCGTAGAGTAGTTTCGCTGCTTGCAGTCGGTACAAGCCAAGATGACAATATCACGCATCATTATTTCCTATTCAAGTATTTCGGAGATGACGCCGGCGCCCACGGTTCGGCCGCCTTCACGAATGGCGAACCGCAACTCCTTCTCCATGGCTATCGGCGTGATCAAGACCGCATCCAGAGAAACATTATCCCCGGGCATGACCATCTCCACACCCTCTGGCAGCGTAACCACACCCGTCACATCCGTAGT
>JAFDHD010000076.1 GCA_019308995.1 Deltaproteobacteria bacterium
AGGATGACGCCGCTCCACATCAGCCAATAAGGCCTTGCCTCCAGTGATGTCGGCTACAGATGCCTTGGTGACTTCATAGCCCACTGGCAACTCGTAATCCGCATCCACCATAAGATGCAATTTAAAGCCAAACCAACTTTTCACACGCTCCCAAAGGGTACCGTCCTTATGCTGGCCCTTGTAAGTCTTTACACCCAGGTCCGCGTCACTTTCTAAGCGGCCGTCTTCTGTCTTCGGTTCCTCTCTCTTCTTGCGGCCGCGGCTATGACTGGCTATGGCCTTGCTGTCTATGGACAAGTTTTGCCCAAAATCAGGCAATATCTTTCGCAACTCATCCACCAACTGGTCAAAAATAGTATCAATGAAAGACTGGCGAAGATATAGACCCTTTAAAAATCGGGTGTACACACTGGGAGGCGGAACCGCTTTCTGGCCCTTTAGCGGATCAAAACCGCACAACTGGCGCAACTGAGCGTTCCGCTTTAGCTCACGGCGCAGACTTTCCACTGATTCATGCTGAAAAACTATCCCGGCTAATATCGAATTCCATACCGCTCGGACAGGATAATCATCCCGGCCACGGCCACGGTCCTTCTCAATAACCTTCATTAGCTTCTCATCAGGGAGATACTCCAAAACTAATCGCAGCCGTTCTAAATCTCCTAATTCGTCAATTTCTTCCCAGCCAAATAATCTCTTTTGTGGTATGATTGCCATAAGCGTCCTGTTTGATGTTTTTTGTTTTTTTTAGCAAAACCATTATAACATCAATTACTTAAGGACGCTTACCTTTTTTGGGGTCAATTTCTAATAAATAACCTCAAATCCCGTAAAAATACCCTCTCTGTATGTATATTTGGGGTAAAATTAATTTAACCACTCCTCGATGACTACCAATTTCAACCGGTTACATACAACGCAATTGGCTCCTCTATGGCTGTAAAACTTTTTAAAACATAGCTGAAGAAGGAGAAGGCGCCGAATAATACATCCCGATTGAGGATATGCCTGATGGGGTTGATAAAAAAAGCTGTTAAAAAATCCCCCTCAATCCCCCTTTAGAAAAGGGGGAATTTTTTATTTCCCTCTTCAAATGATCTCATGATTGAAAAAACCTTCCTTTTTTTACTTCCCTTTTTAAAGGGGAGTTTACAGGAAATTGGCCTCATAATCATTTTTGTTTACAAGGCATTCTCCAGCCCTGGTTGCCATAGATGTTCGGTCTGAGCTATACTCCAGAAACCATTATGCCAAAAGAAAATCATAAAGATTGGCTTTATCCGCTTGGGCTTTTTGCGGCGGCTCTGGTCATTCGTCTGGTTTTCCTGGCCCAGGTTCAAGGGCAGGCTTACTTTGAGACCCTGCTCCTTGACTCCCAGGCGTATGACGCCCGGGCGCGTGAAATCCTTGGTGGAGACTGGCTGGGGCGCAGCGTCTTTTACCAGGACCCCCTTTATCCTTACTTTCTGGCCCTGATCTATAAAATCTTCGGCACAGGCACTCTCCCGGTGCGTCTGATTCAGATCATCCTCGGCTCCTTAAACGCCGTCCTGATCTATCTCATGGGGAAGCACCTTGGAGGACGGCGCGTCGGGGTCCTGGCCGGGGTTCTGTTTCTCCTTTACGGGCTGGTTTGTTTTTATGACGGGCTCATTGCCAAGGACGGTCCAGGGCTTTTTCTGGTCTGTCTCTCTCTGGCGGTCTTATTCTGGGCGGCCGTGAGAGAGCGGTCCTGGTCCTGGCTGCCAGCGGGGGCGATCTTCGGGCTGGCGACTTTGACCAGAGGCAATCTGCTGCTCATCGCGCCCCTGGTGGCGACATGGATCATCTTTGCCTCGCGATCCAATCTTTCAGGCCGTTTGGTCGCGCTCGGATGCTTTATCCTGGGTCTTATTCTGATCATGGTCCCGGTCACTATCCGCAACTGGGTCGTGGGCCGGGACCTGATCCTGATCACGGCTCAGGCCGGTCAGAATTTTTATATTGGCAACAATCCGCGCGCCTGGGGGTTTTTTGAAAACCCGAAACACATTCGCCTGGAGCCTCGATACGAGGAAGAAGACTTCAGGCAGGAGGCCCTGCGGCTGACCGGCCTCAAGGATATGAAACCCTCTGAGGTCTCCAGCTTCTGGATGAGGCAAGGGCTGAAGTTTATACGGGAAAATCCGGGCCGGGCCCTGAAACTCCTGGGTCACAAGACGGCCATGTTTTTTAACAACTTTGAGATTCCGGATAACTACAACTACTATTTTGCCAGGAGGCAGGCCGCTTTCCTCAAATGGCTGCCGCTTTCTTTTGGCCTGACGGTTTCTCTCGGTCTGGTGGGACTGGCCCTGCCTTGGCCGGACCGTGGCCGCTTCTTTTTGCCTGCGCTCTTTTTCCTGGGCTATCTTGTCTCGATTGTGCCTTTTCACATGGCTGCCCGTTACCGCCTGCCGGTCATACCTCTGCTTTTTTGCGGCGCGGCGGTATTGATCTGGTGGGTCTATGACCGTGTCCGGGCCAGGCAATGGCGGCCTCTGACGCTTGCCTTGATCCCGGTGGCGATGCTCCTGGTCTTCTGCCACTGGCCGTTCTATTCCCCTGACCAGACCTTTGCCGACCCTTACACCGCCTTAGGTATTGCCGCCTCCCGGGCCGGGCAGGATCAAAAGGCGGTGAGTTATTTTGAGCAGGCCCTTGAGGTCAACCCGGAATATACCCCGGCCCGCTATAACCTGGGCAACGCCTACCTGGCTCAGGAGAAATATGATCAGGCCAAAAAAGAGTATTTGCAGACCATATCCACTAATCCTGATTTCATCCCGGCCTACCTGAACCTGGGCAAAATTTATCTGGACCTGGGCCATTATGAGAGAGCTCAGGATGTCTTTAAAAAAGCCATTGAGAAAAATCCGAACGCAGCCAGAGCCTATACAGGCCTGGGCCTCTCCTTTCACTCCCGGCACGGCTACACCGAGGCCAGGGCCGCTTATAAAAAGGCCTTGGCCCTCCGGCCTGATGAAGCTGAAGCCTGGTATAACCTGGCCTGTGTGCTGGCTCAATTGAATCTCCTGGATGAAGCCTGGTCACACCTTAAGGCCGCGGCGCGGCTCAGGCCCGATCTGGCCCGCCAGGCGCCTGATGACCCGGACCTGCGGCCGCTGGGCACGCCGGACGAGATCCGCAGGCGGTTGAAAGATTGAGGCATGGCCTCTTCTCGAAATAAGAGCCGACTCGGCCAGACAATGATTCGAACGACAGGGAATCCTGAAGAGGCAGAATTAAGGCCCCTGAGAATCTGGCTCGCCCTGACCGTGGCCCTGCTTCTAATCCTTCACTTCGGTCTGGGCTTTTTCAGCCTCAAGGATAAATCACCCACCGTGGATGAATTCGCCCACCTGCCTGCCGGGGCTTTTTATCTGAAGACGGGTGACTTTTCGCTTTATGGCAAGAACCCGCCCCTGATCAAACTCTGGTGCGGCTGGACACTCCTGGCCGCCGGGGCCGAGGTTCAGAGCGAAGAAAGGTTTGAGGCGGCCGGTGACTGGCGGCCCTGGATATATGGCACGCAGTTTATGCGGGACAATGCGGCCCGGTATCACGACCTCTTTATTTACGGGCGTTTGCCCAACCTCGTTCTTTCTGCCTGCCTGGGGCTGGTGGTCTTTTTCTGGGCCCAGGCGCTTTTCGGTTCGCGAGGCGGCCTGATCGCCTTGCTGGCATACGCCATCTCCCCCAACCTGCTGGCTCATGCCCGGCTGGTAACCCCGGACCTGGGTCTGGCCCTCTTCTTTACCCTGACTCTCTTCCTCCTGTGGCGGTTTTTTAAACGGCCGGGAATCGCGCTGGCCGTTCTGGCCGGGATTTCCCTGGGGTTGGCGAATCTGACCAAATTCACCGGGTTGCTCTTGCTGCCTCTTTTCGTGGTTTTATTTATCCTGGAAATCGCGCTGCACCCGGCAGATCAAAGGAAGTCCTTTATTGTTCGAGGTCTGGCCGGACTGATGGCGGCCTTTTTGGTCGCCCTGCTGGTCATAAACGTGGGGTATGGGTTCCGCAAGACGCCGACCGATATTCGCCGCATGCCTGTCAGCAGCCAGTTCTTTCAAGGGCTAGCCGCGAGTCCTTTGAGCGCCTTTTCCTGGCCGGCGCCACAGGATTATCTCGAAGGCTTTGACCGCCAGCAGCGGGACGTGAGCCAGGGCGTCTTTCCCAATTATTTAAACGGCCGCTTCAGCCAGGAAGGCTGGTGGTATTATTTCACCTATGCCTGGCTGCTAAAGACGCCTCTGGCCCTGGAGATCGCTCTGGTTCTGGCCCTGGGACTATGGGGCTGGTCAAGGTTTCGTGATTGGAGGAATGTGGTTTACCTCTGGCTTCCGGCCATGCTCCTCTGGGTGGTCCTGTCGTTTTTTAATCATATCAACGTCGGTCTGCGGTATCTCCTGCCAGCCCTGCCGTTGACCTTCATCTTCCTGGGCTCTCTGGGCCGGTTCAGACTGGAACCCCACCTGTACAGGCGCGTCCTGGCCGTGGCCCTGATCGGGCTTTTTCTCGTGGACAGCCTGCTGGCCTTTCCGCACTACTTAGCTTATTTCAACCCGGTTTTCACCAGCCGAGGCAAGGCCCGTTTTCACCTGCTGGACTCAAACCTGGACTGGGGACAGGACTTGAAATACCTCAAGACCTTCATGGACGAGCAGGGGTTGAAGAAAATCAAGCTGGCCTACTTCGGGCACGCAGACCCGAAGCTGTATGGCATTAACTTTGAGATCGCCGCGGATGAACCGACCGATGCCCCCCTGGCCGTGAGCGCCAACCTGGTCATGGGCCTGCCTTACCCGCTGACCTATGTGGACCCGGCGGTGTGGATCCAGCCCCAGACCTTTGCCTGGCTGAGAGACCGCCAGCCCGACGCCCAGGTGGGCTATTCTATCCTGATTTATAATCTGGCTTTGAAATGAGGGGAGTTTTTTTTAAATGAATGCCAGGGAGCTTCGCAGCCTGACCTACAGCTCCTAATTTTTAATCTATTATAAATATTAGGGATTTTATGATAGAATTAAGACCTTAGGCCCGTAGGACACCATGCCCACGCGGGAGATAAAATAAAAATGGCCGACCTATTCTCGCAAAACGAGTCCAAGAACCTGGCCGCGCCTCTGGCCGAGAGGATGCGGCCGCGAACCCTGGATGAATTCGTGGGGCAGTCGCATTTGATCGGCCCGGACAAGATCCTTTCCAGGCTGGTCGAAGCCGGGGAGATGGTTTCCATAATTTTCTGGGGACCGCCAGGCACGGGCAAGACCACCCTGGCCAGGCTGGTGGCCCAGGCGGCTCAGGCCGAGTTCATCGCTTTTTCCGCGGTTCTTGCCGGGGTCAAGGAGGTTCGGGAGGTCATTGCGCAGGCTCGGGAGAATCAGAAGTTTGCCCGCCTGAAGACGGTGCTTTTCGTAGATGAAATTCACCGTTTCAACAAGGCCCAGCAGGACTCCTTTCTGCCGCATGTGGAAAGCGGCCTGATAACCCTTCTCGGGGCGACCACGGAAAACCCCTCCTTTGAGGTCACCCCGCCTCTGCTTTCCCGGATGCGGGTGTTGGTCCTTCATTCCCTGAAAGAAAAGGACCTGGCCGTCCTCCTTGACCGGGCTTTAGGCGACAGTGAGCGGGGCCTGGGAAGCACCGGGGCCGTGCTGACGCCGGAAGCGCGAGCCTTCTTGCTGAGCACGGCTGACGGTGATGCGCGGACCCTTTTGAGCGCCCTGGAATTGGCCGTCATGATCACCCGGCCGGAGAACGGTGAGCGCCGGGTGGGGCTGGCGGATGTGGAGGAGGCCCTTCAGGAGAAAAGCCTGCGCTACGATAAGGCCGGGGAAGAGCACTACAACCTGATTTCCGCCCTGCACAAGAGCCTGAGGGACTCAGATCCAGATGCGAGCCTGTACTGGCTGGCCCGCATGATTTTAGCTGGAGAGCACCCTTTGTACCTGCTCAGGCGGATGATCCGTTTTGCCTCCGAGGACATAGGAAACGCCGACCCGGTGGCTTTAATCCTGGCGACCAGCGCTTTGGAGTCTTACCAGCTCCTGGGATCGCCCGAGGGGGACCTGGCTCTGGCCCAGGTAGCTCTTTATCTCGCCACGGCAGAGAAGTCCAACGCGGCCTATATGGCCTATGAAGCTGCCTTGACCGATGCCCGGGAGAAAGGCACCCTGCCAGTGCCTCTTTCTATTCGGAATGCTCCGACGAGGCTGATGAAGGACCTGGGTTATGGAAGGGGCTATCGTTATGCCCATGACAATGATGAGGCCATCGTCTGGCAGGAACACATGCCTGATGAGCTCAAAGGCAGAAAGTACTACTTCCCGACGGACCGCGGCCGGGAAAAAGCCATCGTCCAAAGGCTGGCCGAGTGGCGGCGGCGTCTGGCTGGCGACAAAGGCCAGCAGACCGGCGCGGCCAGGCCTGGCGCCCTGAAGCAGAACCCCAAGCCAGAGAACGGGAAGTGATCAGACTGAGGACGCGACATGGGGTGTCCTGGTTAACGATATATGGAGATAAAGGACTAAGGTAATAATTATTACCTTATCGTCTTTGTCCTAAATCCTGGTATCCTTCTCTGGTAAAGATGAAAAGGGCATAATAGCCTTTATTTTTTACTAAAAAATGCAACTCTTCAGCAGTATGCCGCACTGATTGGTAGGTCTGCCTGCGCTGTAGTTGACCTTCAATTTTAATTTCATAATGTGTTTTATGATTCGGTTAAGACTTAACCAGTTTGAGGGAAGGCTCTTTTTTCTTTTTGGGCTTATCCTGCTTCGCTTTCAAGATATTTTCATTAAACAGAGAGTTTTTCACCCGGACTGAATTAATGAGAAAAAAGATGATCACAGATTTTTCCCAATCTTTGGTTGGCTTGAATTGTTCCATGGTTTTCTTGTAATGCGGAAGCAGCTGGGTGAGGGAAGCCTCATCCAGGCTGAGGATTCGTTCGGCTATTTGATCGAGGGTTTTATCGAGCATTGGGAACAACTCGTGACAAATTGTTAAAAAAAGACTATAATCATATTCTGGTGTTGTCAAGGGTCATATTTTAATGGCCTGTGAAGTGGCTTCTACTGCTAGTAGTTTGCTCAAAAAAAACAGATAATTTTTAAGTCCAAGAGGAGCCAGTAATAGTTCTCTTCGGGGCAGGGTCCCGGCGAGGGCGGTGCATAAGGTAAGGTAACGTGAGCTTGTTTTATTGAGGTGTAAGGAGATGCCCAACAAAAAATCTGTTCCAAAAGAGCCCAAGATTGAGCTGGACTTTAACAACGTCATGGCCGATATTCTGAAGTCGAAGAATGGGTTGACCCTGGGGGAGATCAACAAGCTGAAGCCAGAAATGGCCGCGGTTCACAAGGACCTGGTGCAGCGGCGTAAAAATGGAGAGCTGCCTTTTTTAGACCTGCCTTTCCAGACTCAGGAGCTTAAATCAATCCGACGCGTGGCAGAAGACATCAGGAAACGAACGGAAAATTTCGTGGTCTTAGGCATCGGCGGCTCCGCCCTGGGTACTCGGGCCCTGTTTACAGCCTTAAGCCCTCAGAATCACAACCTCCTGGACTCATCCAAAAGGCGTTTCCCCAGACTTTTTGTAGCCGATAATATTGATCCGGAGAGCCTGACGACGCTATTGAACTTTGTTGATCCCAGGCGCACTTTCTTCAATATTATCAGCAAATCCGGGACCACGACCGAGACCATAAGTCAATTCATGATCGTTCACGACCGGCTGCGCCGCAGTTTGGGGAAGTCAAGTATCAAGGATCATGTGGTTGTGACCACCGATCCGGAACAGGGGCTGCTGCGTGAGCTGGTCCGTCAGGAGGGCTACCTTGCCCTTGAGGTCCCTCCCGGCATTGGCGGTCGTTTTTCGATTTTAACACCGGTAAGCCTGCTGCCTCTGGCGGTGACGGGCATTAACATCGTGGAGCTGCTTAAAGGGGCGGCTGAGGCATCTGAGGCCTGCTCGCAGCCCAACATAATGCGCAATCCGGCTTACTTATTTGCCGTTTTGACCTATGCCTTGCGGCAGTGGCGTGGGCGATCCATTCTGGTGATGATGCCTTATGCGGATGCCCTTTCTGAGTTTGCGAGCTGGTTCAGCCAGCTGTGGGCCGAATCTCTGGGCAAACGCTATGCCACAGACGGCCGGGTGGTCCAGGCCGGACAAACACCGGTCAAGGCCATAGGCGCCACTGACCAGCACTCCCAGCTCCAGCTCTATATGGAGGGCCCGCAGGACAAAGTTATCGTCTTTGTCGGACAGAAGTCCTACCGGCTAGATACCCGCATCCCGCCCATATTCAAGGAGTACAAGGACCTGAACTACCTGAGCGGATATACTCTTGGAGAACTGATCCAGACTGAACAGGCAGCCACGGCTCGCGCGCTGGCCCTGGCCGGTCGCCCGAACATGACCCTGACTCTGCCTCGAATTACACCCGCCAGTATGGGTTATATGATGTACCTCCTTGAAGTTGCCACCGTAGCCAGCGGTTATCTTTACCACATTGATCCGTTCGATCAGCCGGGGGTGGAGATGGGAAAAAGCTTCACTTACGGACTCATGGGCAGGCCTGGCTACGAGTCCTTTAAGGACGAATTCAACAAAGGACCTCGCCCCAAAAAGAAATACATCCTCTAAGATGTCAGTCAGACAATGATCCAGAAGATAGACCAGGCTAATCGGGACAAAGAACAAAGGGCGAGTCCGAAGATAACCACTAAGGGCGGCGAGGAAAGCGTTAAGCCACAGCGCCTTGTCAGGTATTTTTCATTTAGCGGCTTCTTCGTCATCCTGATTTTCGCCCTGCTGCTGAGCCTCTTTATCTCCCACCAAGCCAAAAGCATGCTTTTAGACGAAAACGAAGATTACGCCGAACTAGTGGCCAGATACTTAAATCGCCAGGTATCCCAGCAGTTTATCAATGCGATTCTTTCCTATGGCTACACCAGAGTTCATCTTAGAGAAAGATTCCAGTTCGAACTCATGGACAGGGCGGTTCGCAAATCCATCCACGGGTTCAAGATTGATAGAGTCAATATCTATGACTTCGACGGCATGATCGTCTACAGCACGGACTCAGAGCTGATTGAGACCACCGGTCAGGATTCCAAGCCTTATAAGGCCGCTCTGAAAGGAAAATCCACCTCCACCCTGATCACCCGCCAAGGTCGTTTTGGCGGCTTTGGCCAGACCCGAACGCTCCAGACCTTTTCTCCCATTCGGCGGGTGCTGCTCAGCGGTGATGAAGACTATATTATGGGGGTTTTTGAGATCCATCAAGACCTGACAGAGGCTTACGCCGAGATCGTTAACTTCCAATATCTGAGTATCGTGACCTCGCTTTTGTTCATGACCCTGCTTTTTATGGTGCTGCGCCAGATTGTAAAACGGGCAGATAAAATCATTGAAGAGCGGAACGCGGAGCGCCGGAGGTTTCAAGAAAAACTGTATCAATCCGAAAGGCTGGCCGAACTGGGTCAGATGATCGCTGCGGTATCCCATGAGGTCCGCAACCCGCTGGGTATCATTAGCAGCACCTCTGAAATCCTCCGTGGCAAGCTTAAACAGTATGAGCCGGACAATCAACTGGCTGAGGTCATTGTGCAGGAATCCAAACGACTCAACCAGATCGTGACCGAATTTCTTGACTTTGCCCGACCCAAGGTGCCCAAGATCACGACAACCAGCCTCAAGGATGTACTGGACAAGAATCTGTATTACTTATCCTCAGAGTTGGAAAAGGGCGGCGTCAAGGTCATACGCCGTTACGGCGGACCGGCTGTCATTCAGGCCGATCCAGATCAGCTTTATCAGGCCTTTCTCAATATTTTCCTTAATGCTATTCAGGCCATGCCAGAGGGTGGTCAGATCAACGTGAAGACCACGGGCATAAATGGTCAAAAAGGGGATATGGCCGAAGTGGTCATTAGCGATACCGGCGAAGGCATTGAACCTGAAACGCTAAAAAATATCTTTAACCCCTTTTTTACCACCAAGGATAAAGGCAGCGGCTTGGGGCTGTCCATTGTCAGGAACATCATCGAAAACCATAAAGGGGAGGTCTTTATCGAACCCGCTGAAGGCGGTGGGGCGCGAGTGGTAATCCACCTCCCGGTTACACAAGATTTGTAAAACGTTATTAAATGAAAATTGTGAGTCATTTGTTCAAAATGCTTCCTCTTACTTCCAGCTATATCGGTTTTGGAACTATCTGTTCAGGCAATTGAGATGGAAACCATTCTCGTTGTAGATGACGAAAAGAACTACCTGGTGGTAATGAGCACCCTGTTGTCCGAGCAGGGTTATGAGGTCTTCACCGCTGAGAACGGGTGGCAAGCTCTGGAATTGATTGAAGAATCGGACCTGGAGCTGGTTCTGACCGATATGAAGATGCCGCAGATGGACGGAATCGAGCTGCTAACCCGGATCCACGAGGTCCGACCGGACCAGCCGGTCATCGTTATGACTGCCTTTGGAACCGTGGAAAAAGCGGTTCAGGCTATGAAAGCCGGGGCCTTTGACTACATAACCAAACCCTTTCAGAACGAAGAACTGATGCTGACCATCCGCAAGGCCCTGGACATGTACAAGCTGGTCCGGGAAAATAAGGCGCTCACCCAGGAATTGAGGCAGCGGTACCAGTTTGAAAATATCATCGGTAAGACCAGGGTCATGCAGGACATCTTCCGCCTCATTGAAAAGGTGGCCGATACCCCGGCCAATGTGCTGATCACCGGGGAGAGCGGCACAGGCAAGGAACTCATTGCCCGGGCCATCCATCAAGGCAACCAGGCTCGGCGAGACAACCGGTTCATCACCATCAACTGTGCGGCCCTGCCTGAAAGCCTGCTTGAAAGTGAGCTCTTCGGCCATGAAAAAGGCGCGTTCACCGGCGCCATCGCCACCCGGAAAGGGCGCTTCGAACTCTCCAACGGCGGGACTGTCTTTCTCGATGAAATCGGGGACATGCCTCTGTCCCTCCAGGTCAAGCTGATGAGGGTCATTCAGGAACGGGAGTTTGAAAGGGTCGGCGGAACCAAGACCATCAAGGTGGACGTGCGGCTGGTAGCCGCCTCCAACCAGGACCTTAAGCAGGCCGTGGCCGAGAAGCGATTTCGCGGGGACCTCTTATATCGCCTCAATGTCATCCATATCCATCTGCCGCCCCTGAGAGAAAGAACCGATGATATACCTTTACTGGTAAACCATTTCCAGCGGTTGTACGGCGAAAAAAGCGGCCGATCAGACCTGACCGTCTCCCCGGAAGCCATGCAGCGCATCTATGCCTACCACTGGCCAGGCAATGTCCGGGAGCTGGAAAACGCTATCGAACGGGCCGTCATCCTCTGTCCAGATCGAACGATTCGGCCCGAAGACCTGCCAGAAGACCTGAGTGAGGGAGCTGAAGGCCAGCACCAAACTGAAGCAGAGATGCTTTCTGATCTGGATAGATTCATTCCACCTCAGATGGGGCTTAATAAAGCCCTGGAAACAATCGAAAAAAAGATGATCGAGCAGGCCCTGAAAAGGACCAACAACGTCCAGGCCCATGCGGCCTCCCTCCTGGGTATCAAGAAAAATGTAATGCAGTATAAACTAAAGAAATACAACCTTTCTTAAGCCCTTGGACCTTAAAAAGGCTCTACTGATTCGAGGTTTTATTTTTTGGACCGAATAATAACTAATAAAAACTTGTACTTATAGAAGTAAAGCTTCCGGCGGGCCTAGAAAGTACAAATTTTTGTACCGAAAAATTTGAAGAAAGCCTGATAATATTTCTGGTTCAAATTAAATTAATTCTTAAAAATCAATATGTTACGATCAATATAGAGCTGTGTTTATTAGTTGGCAAGAAAATTGCTTCTACTGTAAGGTACAGTCTCCAAAGCTGTACCCAAAACCCAAATTAACCACTCTTTTCTCCTCTCTCAAGTTAACCGGGACCCATGGTTCCGGTTAACTTTTTTTGTGCCTTATTTTACTTAACCAGCGCCCATCCTTGATAAAACGATAGTGAGATCGAGCTTGAAAGGGCGTGAAGCAGGTCTTGACCTTTCATCCGGGGAAAGAACAGACCCCCTGCCTGAACTCAGTTTACCAGTTATCGCGTTTGGAAAAATAATCTTTTGATTATACTCCTTTGGATGAATTCATAAGGAGAGATTATTTCACCTAACCTGCCTTGAGTGAACGCAAAGGGCTTGCAATGACACGTCATTGATATTGTTACAAAATGTCATTGCGAGGAGTGTTCGCGACGATACAATCCTGGAATTTTCAATCGGAAAGTTTTGTGCCACATACCCTGACCTCTTTATTATGGTTTGAAAAAAAGCTAATGAAGCCGGGCATGGTACAAATTTTTGTACTCCAACCCTAACAAGATCATCCAGAACCATGTGGCTAATGCTGCCAGGCTGCATCATGATGAAAGGCTGAGGAGGAGGATAGGTCAGGGAGGCCGACTATTAATCAGGCATCCAGTGGGCTAATATAAACCTATCTCTGATTCAAGGCGTCTGGCTTTATCTGTACCCTAAGCGGCGTATGGCGCGCCGGTCTTGGCTCCAGTTTTTTTCAACCCGCACAAAAAGTTCGAGGAAGACCCTGGTTCCGGTCAGGCGCTCGATATCCTGACGGGCCGCCGATCCGATCCGTTTCAACATCTCCCCTTTTTTACCGATGATGATTCCCTTCTGGGAGTTCCTCTCCACATGGATCACGGCCTTGATTCGGACCAGGTCAGAACGATCCTCGTTGAACTCCTCGATTGTCACGGCTGTTGAATAGGGTATTTCCTGCCTGGTCAGGTTGAAGACCTGCTCCCGGATCATCTCCGCGGCGATGAACCTCTCGGGCTGATCGGTGATGGTATCAGGGGGATAATACTCCGGCCCCTCTGGCAGCTGCTTGACGATCTCCTCGAGGAGCACGGGTAACCCCTCGCCTGTCAGCGCTGAGATGGGAACCAGGGCGGCCAGAGGCAGTTCGCGGCTGTACCTCTCCATCCATGGCAGGAGGTCCTTCTTTTTGATCAGGTCAATTTTATTAAAGGCAAGAATTATCGGCCGATCCTGGTTTTTGAGGGCTTTCAGCACTAGTTCATGATCCTTTTGTCTTCGGTCCGGTTCGACCATGAACAGGATTAGGTCCGCGTCTGACAGGGTGGACAAGGCCTGGCGGAGCAAGACCTGGTTGAGCAGGTTGTCCGCCTGGTGGATGCCAGGGGTATCGAGGAAGATGACCTGAGAGTTTGGCGTGGTCCAGACTCCGAGGATGCGATGGCGGGTGGTCTGGGGTTTGGCTGAAGTGATGGCCACCTTCTGTCTCAGTATGCGGTTGAGCAAGGTGGATTTGCCTACATTCGGCGCGCCGATGATGGCCACAAAACCAGAATAGTGTGTTGATTCAGTCATAGGTTATTTGTTTTCTTTTGGGGGAAACTTTTTACTAAAAAGTTTCTCCCAGAGACTGGGATCCTCTTTATTTAAAGATCGAATAAGTTTCACCCTGCCATTGAAACTGCCCTCGGGGTTGATCCGGGTCCGGTATGATACTGGGCGTCAGGTGCCTGAATTCAGCAGATAGCCTGGCCAAATTGGACCGCGCGTGACCTCGAGCCTGTGAAAGATCGCGCCAGGAGACGGTTACGGAGGCCTCCCCGTTCAAAGGGGGTTTGGCTCGAAGGGCACGGACAATAGCCTGGTAAAATACCTCCGCCTTGACCAGGTCGCCCAGGGCAGGATGATACGGTCCGGCCAGAACTGCTTGTTCCAGATCGGAACTGGTCTGCAGACCGATGCGGGTGACAATGATTCCAGCCCGGGTCAGGCGCTTATACATCATGGCGCAGATTTCCACGGTTTGGTTCAGCGTCAGGGGCTGATATGCGCCATTAAGGTATAAATCTGCCAGGGGAGTGCCTTTGATAACCAGAGCCGGATAAAGCCGGGACTCATCCGGGAACAGGTCAATCACCTCATGCACGGTAGATTCCAAACTGACTGTATCCTCTCCGGGCAAGCCTGGCAGGAGCTGTAGGCCCAGCCCGAGCCCGGCCGCCTTGACCCGCCGGGCGGCCTTCCTTGTGTCCGAGGCGGTGTGGCCGCGCCGGCTGAGCTTAAGAACCTGGTCATCCATGGATTGAGCGCCGATCTCGATGATGGTCACGCCCTTGCTTTTTAAAAACTCGATTTCGTTAACAGGCAGGGCATCGGGCCGGGTTGAAAGACGTATGCCCTGGATCAGGTCATGTTTCAGGAAAGGAATGACTGCCTCGAGCAGTTCCGCCTGACGGTCCCTGGGCAGAGCGGTGAAGGTCCCCCCGTAAAAGGCCGCCTCAACCCTGACTCCTGAGCGGCGGCGAGGCGAGGAAAGGCCGGCTTCCAGACCCTGCGCCACACTGGCTGCTGTTAAGGTTTCCGCGCGCCGTCCGCCGGAGCGGTGCTGGTTGCAGTAAAGGCAGCGGTGAGGACAGCCCTGATGAAGTAAAAAAAATGGAATAATAAAAGGAGTCACGTGGTCGGTGCGGTTCGGCTCTTAAGGATTTCCAGGGCCGATCTAGCGGCGTCTCGCTCCGCCTCTTTTTTACTCCGCCCCTGGCCAACGGCCAATTTCTCAGAACCAAGGACCAGGGTCACCATAAAGGTTTTGGAGTGGTCCGGACCGTTAGTTCCAGCCAGGCGGTAGACCGGCACCTGGTTATAAATCTCTTGGGTCAGCTCCTGAAGTCTCGTTTTATAATCCTGTAAAAGGTCCTGGGTGGAGGATTTGACGACCAGGTCTCCCAGCAGGTGCTCGACTACCGCAGCCGCGGCGGCAAACCCCCCATCAATATAGATGGCCGCCAGAATGGCTTCAAAGGCATCGGCTAAAATGGAATTTTTGTTCCGGCCGCCGGTAGCCTCCTCACCGCGGCCCAGGGCCAGGCAGGGCGCGACACCGGTGTCCCTGGCTAGACTGGCCAGTTGTGATTCATTCACCAGTCCGGCCCTCATCTTAGACAGTTCACCTTCCTTCATTTCTGGAAAAGCCTGATACAAAAGGAAACTGATGCACAGTGATAAAACGGCGTCGCCCAGGAACTCAAGGCGCTGGTTGTCCTCTGCATCTTGCCGCTCTTTCAAGTCCGCGTGTGTCTCATGAATAAAGGAGCGGTGCCTGAGTGCTGTCCGGAGAAGCGCGCGATCGGTAAAGCGATATCCGATTCGGTTCTCCAGTTCGGTCAATGACGCTGCATCGTCCATACTAGTAACCTGCTCAAATTAACTAATAAAAATGATAGTCAGGCTGAAAGTTAAAGTCAAGGCTTGTGAAGCCCGGTGTGGAGAGCACATAAACTGTCTGGTCGATATGGTATCCAAGGAGGGAGCCATGAGACGGACAAAGTTGCTACAGGAGATCCGGATGATGAGATTTGAAGAGGCATACTATGGTTGGCAAGAGCGAAGATTGACTCAGGATGAGGCGGCTTATCTGCTGGGCGTTTGTGCTCGGACTTTTCGCCGCTATATCAACAGGT
>JAFDHD010000077.1 GCA_019308995.1 Deltaproteobacteria bacterium
CAATTAAGGCGGCTTCATCGTGCTGCTATACAAAAACATATCTTGAAAAGGCTCTAAATCGCCCCCAAAACTACTGCAAGGTACTTCTGTCAATTGTAATCGCGGATTTTGGGTTGGAACGCTTTCTTGACCGTGAAAATTTTTTTTGCTAATATAACTCTAACTGACGAAATTTCAAATAAGATTAATTTAATTAAAACTAGATTATAATTCCTGTTTTTCTTATTAATTGTTGTAGCCAAAGTTTTCCTAGGTTAAACGCTCCGGCCACGACCGCCACGGTTATGATATCAAGCGTGAACATTCCATAAACAGTCAACCTCAACCGGAAAAGGAGGAAACCATGGGCAAAAGGAAAAAAATTCACGCGGCCATACCTGAATTAAAAAACGAATTAGCGAAAGGTAATCTATCCCGCCGGGATTTTATCCGCAACGCGACACTGTTAGGTGTATCAGCGGCTGCAGCCAGCCAAATGGCGGGGTTCATGTTACCGAAAAAAGTTTTCGCCGCGACACCGCGTAAGGGTGGATTCGTCCGGATGGCCGCCGAAATGCACGGTCCTGATGATCAGATGGACCCCATCGTCGCAACATCCACCATCGATTACACCCGCATGCATGTGGTTTATAACGGCCTAGTTCAAATTCTTGATAACATGAGCCTGCATCCTGAGTTGGCAGGGGAATGGTCAGTTAACAAGAGCGCCACCGAATACACCTTCAAGATCCGAAAAGGTGTGCATTTCCACGACGGGTCTCCCATGACCGGACACGATGTAGTCTGGAGCATGCGCCGTCATCTCGGTAAGGATTCACCTTCCGTGATCAAGGCCTTAATGGCTTCGGTGGACGAATGGAAACTTGTTGACACGTATACCGTAAAAGCAATCCTCAATTCACCGGACGCTGACCTGCCGGCCAAACTTGGGGAAAAACAGGCCAAGATCGTCAAGAAAGATACAAAGGATTTTAAGAAAGGGAATGGTACCGGTCCCTTTGTGCTGAAATCGTTTGAGCCGGGCGTGAAATCGACCCACGCGCGGAACAAAGATTACTGGCGTGATCGTCCTTACCTGGATGAGGTGGAAATCACTGCGATTACCGATCCCATTGCCCGTGTAAATGCGCTGATTGCCGGTGACGTACAACTCATTACCGCGGTTGACGCCAAGAGTATCCGGTTGGTCGAGCAAGCTCAGGGTGTTCATATCAGTTCAACACCAACAGCTACTTACGGCGGCATCTGCTGTCTCAAAAACACAATGCCCGGCAAGGACGATGATTTTGTCAAGGGCATGCAGTACATTCAGGATCGCGAGCGTATTGTACGGTCCATTCTCAAGGGGCATGGCATGGTAGGCAATGACCAGCCGATTTCACCGGCATTTGGAAAGGACCATTGCCATGAATTACCGCAACGCGAATATGATCCTGATAAGGCAAAGTGGCACCTCAACAAGGCCGGGATATCCACGGCTGAACTCTACACCGCTCCGATCATTCCGGGTCTTGAGGAAATGTGTCTCCTGATGCAGGCTAATCTGAAGAAGATCGGATTCGATCTCAAGATCAAGAGAATGCCCACTGATGGATATTGGGGCTCGGTCTGGATGAAGGAACCCATGAACGTGGTTACCTGGAACATGCGCCCCACAGCCAACGCCATGCTGGCACTTCAGTTTGCACCCGGAGGCGCGTGGAACGACACTTTCTGGAATAACGAGCGGGTTGGAGAACTGCTGAAACTCTCTCTGGCTGAGACAGATCCCGTGAAACGTCATGGGATGTATTGTGAGATGCAAACACTGGTGCACAACGGCAGTGGAATGGTAATACCATATCACGTGAATAGCATCGACGGTATCAACGATAAGATTCACGGTATTCCAAAACAGCCACTGGGCTTCCTAGGCGGATGCGAATGGCCTGAGTTCGCCTGGATAGAAGCGTAGGATTGACCGGTAATCAGTAATTATAAAGGCCTGCATGAGTGTATCATGCAGACCTTTTCTTTTTTCATAATCACTCGAATATTTAACCAATTCCTATGAGGCTGTACTGAGAATGCTGCGAAGGGCCATTCTGCGTCGGATTATAATCGGGATTGTAACTCTGTTCGTGGTATCAGTCATGATATTCGTTGGTACCAGTGTGCTCCCGGGGGACGTTGCTGAGATTATCCTTGGGCAGATGGCCACTCCGGATTCTCTGGCAGCCCTGCGTCACGACCTTGGCCTGGACCAACCTGCCTACATACGGTATTTCCTCTGGCTGGGCGATCTGGTGACCGGGGATCTTGGGATATCCAAGGCAGGTGCCGGTTTTGGTACGGTTGGTACGGCGATTTCCACCATGATCAGTAGCCGCTTAATGAATACGTTCCGCTTGGCTGGTATGGTAGCGCTGATCGCAATTCCATTATCATTAACTCTGGGACTTGCTGCAGCAATGTATCCCGGGACACGGTTGGATCGTATTATCACCTTTTCTACACTCAGCCTGATTTCATTACCGGAATTTCTTGTGGCCACCTTTCTGGTGCTCATACTGGCCGTTCAGTTGGGCTGGCTGCCTTCGATCGCCTATATGAGCGGGAATGAGACCGGCCTGCAATTATTGCGGGTCCTGGCCTTGCCGACCCTAACCCTGGTTATTGTAGTATCCGCTCAGATTGTCCGCATGACCCGGGCAACAGTGCTCAATGTATTGAGTTCCCCCTATATCGAAATGGCTATTCTCAAAGGCATGCCCAGGAAACGCATCATTTTACGACATGCACTGTTAAATGCCATTGGTCCCATCGTAAACGTCATTGCACTTAATCTGGCCTGGCTCATCAGTGGAGTGGTTATTGTCGAAACGGTTTTCGCCTATCCCGGACTGGCGAAATTGATGATCGACGGCGTACAGACCAGGGATCTTCCTTTGGTCCAGGCTTGTGCCATGATTTTTTGCACAACCTATGTTGTTTTAATCTTTATCGCGGATATGGTTTCAATTCTGTCGAATCCTCGGCTGCGCCATCCCAGGTAGAAGGCAGCAGGCATGTCGGATATAGACGAAAAAAACGAGCAGTTCGAGGAGCTCTTCGACGCGCCGCCAAGACGCAGCATGAAATTTTCCTGGAGCGGCAAACTCGGAATCAGTGTAGTCGCCTTCTGGATAATCATTGCATTAATCGGCCCCTACATCTCCCCATATCATGAGGCAGACATTCTGGATGAAGCCCTTTTTATCGAACCGGGGAGTGATGACATGTATCCAGCGACTGATTCTCTGAACCCCAGCAAGGTCACCTTTCTCGGAACCGACTATCTGGGCCGGGACATATTATCACGTATCCTGTTCGGTGCCAGGACAACCATAGGCATTTCCCTTGCCGCCACAATTCTGGCCTACTGTATTGGTGTGACCCTGGGTATCGCCGCGGCGGTTGGCGGAGAATCGCTCGACATGATACTCAGCCGCATAAATGATGCCTTCCTATCCATACCGACTATAATGCTGGGCCTTATTGTGATTGCCGCCGTCGGCAGTACCATCCCGATTTTAATTGTGCTTACCGGCTTCATTTATGCCACCAGTGTCTTCCGGATCGCCCGCGCATTAGGTCAGGAAGTTAAGGTAAGTGATTTTGTTGAAGCTGCCAAGGTGCGAGGTGAAGGTTTGAGGTGGATTATTACCCGTGAAATTCTACCCAACATTATCATGCCGCTTGCCACCGATTTTGGGCTGCGGTTTGTCTGGATAATCCTTTTTATTTCCAGTCTGAGTTTTCTTGGACTTGGTGTCCAGCCACCTATGTCGGACTGGGGCAGTATGGTTAAGGAAAATCTTGCAGGCTTGCCCTACGGTTCCATTGCTCCTTTAGTACCGGCTTTGGCCATTGCCACTCTTACCATATCGATAAACATGATCGTAGACGATGTTTCCGCTCATTCCGGCGGAAAACTGGCAAAAAGAATGATCTGATGTCCGCGCTTCTGGAAGTAGACCTGCTAAAAATCGACGCTCGAAAAGACGATGGTAGTTTTTTGCCTATTGTAAAAGGTGTGAGTTTTAATGTTGAGCGCGGTGAAGTGGTTGCCCTGATTGGCGAGTCCGGGTCGGGGAAAACCACAATTGCGCTTTCCGCATTAGGATATACCAAGCCTGGGCTTGTATTTGCTGGAGGTGAGGTCAGACTCAACGGCCGGGATGTTATTTCCATGCCGGACGATGAAAAACGGAGCATTCGAGGAAAAAACGTGGCATACTTGGCGCAGAGCGCCGCCGCCGCCTTTAATCCGGCGCTGACCATTGGAGAACAGGTGACTGAATCAGCCGTGATTCAAGGCCAGATGAGCCATGAGGAAGCAAACCAGCGTGCCGAATCACTTTATCGCGCCCTGGAATTGCCCGATCCTGACCGGCTGGGAAGACGTTATCCGCACCAGGTTTCCGGCGGACAACTGCAAAGACTTATGGCCGCCATGGCACTTTGCGGTAAACCTGATCTTTTGTTGTTGGATGAGCCTACCACGGCACTGGATGTTACCACTCAGATCGAGGTTTTAAAGGCGTTTAAGGCCGTGATCGAGCAGGAAGGATCAGCCGCGGTGTACGTGACACACGATCTCTCGGTTGTCGCACAGATCGCCGACCACATTGTTGTTCTCTACGCTGGAAAAGTCCAGGAGCGAGGAACAACCGAACAGATCGTCAACCAACCGAGGCACAGTTATACCCGGCACCTGATGGCCGCAGTCCGGCCTCCGCCTGCCGCGGGACAAGGTGACGATCTCGATAACGGTTATAAGCGAGATGTTCCCGCCCTGGAAGTAAGAGATATAACCACGGGGTACGGTAAAAGGACAGGTCGGAGGGCTCTGCCCATGGTTCTGCGTGATGTAAATGTGACTATCGAACGCGGGCACACCGTGGGTGTTATTGGAGAGTCCGGATGCGGTAAGTCTACTCTGGCCAGGGTCATGTCAGGGCTGCTTCCAGCAAAAATGGGTGTAGTGTTGCTGAACGGCGAACCACTCGAGCCCGATCTCAGGAATCGCACTCGGGAACAACTTCAGAAAGTACAGTTTGTCTTTCAGATGGCGGACACCGCTCTTAATCCGCGTCAGAGAATCGATAATGTTCTAGGCCGCCCCCTCTCTTTTTACCTGGGTATGCATGGTAATGAAAAACGGCAACGCATAGGGGAGTTGCTTAGCATGGTCGAATTGTCACCGGAACTGGCTGGCCGTTATCCTGAGGAATTATCTGGCGGGCAGAAACAGCGGGTCAACCTGGCCCGGGCACTTGCTGCTTCCCCAGAGGTGCTTCTTTGTGACGAAATTATTTCATCGCTCGATACCATCGTGGGTGCTAACATCATTGAACTTCTCAAGCGGCTGCGTCAGGATACCGGGGTATCGTTTGTTTTCATCAGCCATGACCTGTCAACTGTCGCCTCTTTTGCGGATGAAATCATAGTCCTCTATGCGGGACGCGTTGTTGAACAGGGACCAACAGACCTGGTTCTCTCCCCTCCATACCATCCCTATACGCGCCTCCTTATATCCTCAGTGCCTGAGTTGCGGGTTGGATGGCTGGAAGAGGCCATGGAGACCCAGGAAGCGCAAGCTGGGATTGATCGTGTCGTCACGTTAACTGAGATCGGATGCCCGTTTTTCGACCGGTGCCCCCGGGCGATTGACGGCACCTGTGATCGGGTTGATCCGCCGATCAGAGATATTGGAGACGGACATACCATCGAGTGCCATCGCTCCAGCGAAGAGTTTGTGCGTTAATAGATAAGAACGGCCGTCACGTTTGGTTTTTCCCCCGCCCTTCTATGATCATTTTTTTAGTGAGAAAAAGTGAGTTTGCCGGGATTGACGTAGACTTAGTCTATGCCTGAATCTTGCCTTGGTCTTAAAGATATCCCCTGACGATCACAACAGTCCCTGAACCTTTGATAAGATAGAAATATCTCAATGCCCTGAAATTTGTGATAAGAGAATAGTATCATGAAACCCCAGCAAGGGAGCCATTGATTCTAAATGGCGGAGTAAAAATGAAGCGGGTGGCGGTCGAATAGTGTGACACCCAGCTCATAACGGGAATGCCTGACTCTGAAATCCATTCTCCATGCTTCCCATATGCTTCCCAGGAAGAAAAAGGACTAAAGCTAACTAGCCTAAGCCCTTGAAATCATTGGCTCCCCGGGACGGACTCGAACCGCCGACAAAGTGGTTAACAGCCACCCGCTCTACCAGCTGAGCTACCGGGGATACCTTATTTATCTTTTATCTCTTATCGCCTTTTTGGTCAATAGGGATTTATATTTTTTCGCTACTCCTCAGGCGCGTCTGCCTCTGCCCGCTTCGCAATCTTCTCATACTCGGCATTGACCCGATTTTCAATCTTAGCCACGGTCTTTTCATCCAGGTGCCGGAAGCGGCCTTGAGGCTGAAAGTATTCCTGGAGCGGCTTAGGCTTGTTGACCTTGCGGTTCAGGATATACTTTCCGTTAATGATCTCATAGAGCGGAAAAACGCGGGTTCGCACCGCCAGCCGGGCGCTTTCCACGGCCAGCTCCGGCCTCATGCGCCAGCCGGTCGGGCAGGGGGAGAAGATATGGACATAAGCCGGACCCTCGATGGCGACCGCCTTTCTGATTTTGTTCATGAGATCGAGGTGGTAAGCCGGGGAAGCCGTGGCGACGTAGGGGATGTCATGAGCGGCTGCGATGGCAGGCATGTTCTTCTTCTGGGTATGCTGTCCCTGGGAATATTTCCCCGGAGGCGTGGTCGTGGTCATGGCGCCAAAGGGCGTGGCTGAAGAACGCTGGATGCCCGTGTTCATGTAGGCTTCATTGTCCAGGCAGACATATACGAAGTCATGACCGCGTTCCAGGGCCCCGGACAGGGCCTGGAGGCCGATATCGGCCGTGCCGCCGTCACCCGCGATGGCCACCACCGGAATCCTCTTTTTGGGGAGATACCCCTTGCGTATCATGACCTTATGGGCGGCTTCCACTCCAGAGGCCACTGCGGCCGCATTCTCAAAGGCCGCATGAATCCAGGGCACCCGCCATGAGGTCTGAGGGAAGGTGGAGGAAACCACTTCCATGCACCCCGTGCAGGAGACAGCCACCATTTCCGGGCCGATGGCCTTCATAAGCAGTCTCAAGGCCAGGACCTCGCCACAGCCCTGGCAGGCGCGATGACCGGAGGCAAAGGGCTCGACCTCAGGGATGGTCTTGGCTGTTATCTTAGTGAAATTTTTTAGAGCTTCGGCTGTCATTCCATCACCCCCACCATCTCGTAACGGTCCTGGCCTTTTTCAGGCAGAACCTGGCACTGTTCATAGATATATTTGAAATCGTCGCGCGGGGCGTCCCGGCCGCCCAGGCCCAGGGTGAACCCAAAGATATGGGGCCGGTTCGCCATAGGATAAAGCAGGGACCTGATTTCCATAAGTACCGGACCGCCGTGAGAGCCGAGGGTCATACAGCGGTCAATCACGCCGATCTTCCTGGCGCTAGCCACAGCGGCCCTGAACTCCTCATCCGGGAAGGGACGCCAGAGCCTGATCTTAAGCAAGCCGACTTTTTTACCATCGGCCCGCATCTCATCCACCGCGGTCATGGCTGTCTCGGCGATGGAGCCCATAACTACCAGGATGGTGTCGGCGTCTTCGGTGTGGTAGGCCTCGAGTGGGGCGTATTTTCGGCCAAAGATCTCCGCGAACTCCTGCCAGACTTTGAGGATGGTTTTTTTGGATTCCAACAAAACCACGTCCGTCACCTTTCTGGTTTCAGTATAGATCTCAGGGATACCGAAAACCCCCATGCTAACCGGATTGTCCGGGTCCAGACGGATGGCCGGTTTGTAAGGCGGTAAAAACCTGCTCATCTCCTCAGGTTCTGTAAAGATCACCGGCTCGACAACGTGACTCAAGGTAAAACCATCCAGGTTGACGGCCACCGGGAGCATGACCTCAGGGTCCTCAGCGATGCGAAAGGCCTGGAGGATCAGGTCATAAACCTCCTGCCCGTTTTCAGCGAAAAGCTGAATCCAGCCGGTGTCCCGTTCGGCCATGATATCGGAATGATCGCTCCAGATGGAGATGGGCTGTGACATGGCCCGGTTGACTACGGCCAGTATAATCGGCAGCCTCAAGACCGGCGACATATATAAAAGCTCGTGCATCAAGGCCAGTCCCTGGGCGGAAGTGGCAGTGAATGTCCGCGCCCCGGTGGCTGAGGAACCAATGCAGGTGCTCATGGCCGAGTGTTCTGACTCCACAGGAACAAACTCCGCGTCCAGTTCACCATCCGCGACCAGTTCGGAGAGATGCTCGACAATGTGGGTTTGAGGCGTAATGGGGTAGGCGGCGATCACATCCGTGTTGGCCATTTTAACCGCCTCGCTCAGAGCCAGGGAGACTTCGATACCAACTCGTTTTACCATAGGTTAGACCTCCTCCGGGATTATTGCGATGGCATCGGTCGGGCATTCATGGGCGCAGATGCCGCAGCCCTTGCAGTAATCCAGATCAACCTGGTAATATTTCTCTTCCGCTCCCATATCGTGATATGCCCCTTCCGGGCAGTAGATATAGCACAGCCCGCAGTAAGTGCATTTCTCCCGATCCAAGACCGGCCGCTGGGATCGCCAGTCACCGGTTTTGTAATCCATGGTGCTGCCCGGCTCAAGCACGTAGCAGCCGAAAGGCATCTCCTTCCAACTCAAAAGCGCATCTATTTTAGGCACCTTATTCCTCCAGTCTTGTTTCTGAAAAGGCACGCTCGTAAGCCTTCTGATTTTTCGGAGCGATAGAGCCGAAACGCCTGGCCAGGGGGCCGTTGATCGCTTTGGGATCAATGAGGCCCGTGGCCTTGATCAAGGCGCCGAGCATGACCGTGTTGGTAATGGGCAACCCCAGTGTTTCCGTGGCAATCCCGGTAGCGTCCACCAGGGCCAGCTTCTGAGCGAATCCGTATTCGGTCCGGATATCTGCTGCATCACGATTCGTATTGATGATCAGCATCCCGTCATTGTGAAGACCCTCGTCAACCTTGGTGATGTTCATCACGGTCGGGTCCAGAACCACCACGATATTCGGTTCATAGATCTTTTCTCGAAGACGGATCGGCTGCTCGTCAACCCGCAGGTAGGCGGTCACCGGGGCGCCGCGGCGTTCCGGGCCAAAGCTGGGAAAAGCCTGGGCGAACTTCCCCTCTTCAATCGCCGCCAAGGCCATTAGCTCAGCCGAAGTTACCGCACCCTGGCCTCCCCGGCCATGAAATCTGACTTCGATCATTTTTAACTCCTCAGGTGAAAATTGGCTCCCGCTACGAAGCTTCTCATTTATCTTGTTCGTCCCTTTGTTGTCAAGTTTAAATTTCCATTTTTATAAGAAATTTATCTACCTGGCCCGTACTCAGAGCATATTTAGACTACCTTCGATCTGGCTTTCCAGAGGCAGACCCACCAGACCGGTCCGGGCGACCTCCTTGACCTTGAATCCTTCCAGGGCCCGCATGATGGTATTGACCTTACGGGCGTCTCCCACGAACTCCAGGGTCATGGTCTTATCGGTAATATCCACCACGGTTGCCCCAAAGGTATTGGCCGTGTTGATGACCTCCGCCCGTTTGTCCACCGGCGAATAAATGGTCAGCAGGACGAGCTCCCGGGTGATGGAGCGGGAATAACTGAGGTCCTGGACCTTGATGACGTCAATGAGCTTACGCAGCTGCTTGGTCACCTGCTCCAGGATAGCCTCATCGCCAGCCACGACGATGGTGATGCGTGTCACGTCCGGGTTTTCAGTCTCACCGGCGGCGATACTTTCAATATTATAACCTCGCCGGGTGAACAGGCCAGCCACGTGAGACAGCACGCCGGGGTGGTTGCGCACCAGGATGGAGATCATTTTGTGCATCATTCTTCTTCTCCTTCTCCGATGAAATCCGTTTGCCCGCCCCCCGGTGGAATCATGGGAATGACGTTTTCCTCCGGAGCAATACGGAAATCAATCAGGATCGGACCGTCCATGTTAAGGGCCTTTTCGATGGTCGGCTTGACCTTGGCCGGTTGGGTCACCCGAAAGGCAGGGATCTCGTACCCGGCAGCCACCTTGCAGAAGTCCGGGTTAAACTCCAGATGAGTGTGTGAATAGCGGCGCTGGTGGAAGATTTCCTGCCACTGCCGCACCATGCCCAGGTAGCCGTTATTAAAGATGAAGATCTTAACCGGTATGCTGTGCATCCGAACCGTGGCCAGTTCCTGGATACACATCTGGAAACTTCCGTCCCCGGAGAGGGCCACGACGGTCATGTCCGGCCGGCCGATTTGCGCCCCGATGGCGGCGGGGAACCCGAAACCCATGGTGCCCGCTCCGCCCGAGGAGATGAAGCGACGGGCTTCGCTGGTCTTGTAGTAAAGAGCGGCCCACATCTGATGCTGCCCCACGTCGGTGGTCACGATGATCTCTCCCTTGGTCATCTCACTTAAGGTCTGGATGACAAACTGGGGCTTGAGAGGACCGCTGTGATCAAAGGTCAGAGGATATTCCTGTTTCAAGTGAGCGATCCGGTTCAGCCACCTTTTTCGGTCCTGGGCCTGGATTTTCTGATTGAGCATGGCGAGGATGCTCTTGAGGTCTCCAACAATAGGGATGTCCACGGCCATGCGTTTTCCGATCTCAGCCGGATCAATGTCAATGTGAATAATCTTGGCCAGCGGGGCGAATTTCTGGACATTGCCTGCGACGCGGTCGTCGAATCGCACCCCCATGGCCATGATCAGATCGGACTCATGGATGGCGTAATTGGCATATTTGGTGCCATGCATTCCCAGCATGCCCAGAGAGAGCGGGTCGTGCTCCGGAAAGACGCCTTTCCCCATCAGGGTCGTGGTAATGGGGATCCTGGTTTTCTGGACAAACTTCCTGAGTTCATCACTGGCCTCGGAACTGACCACCCCGCCGCCGGCGTAGATCACCGGCCGTCGAGCGTTCTTGATGGCCTGGACAATGGCCTCGATCTGCCGCGGATGGCCTTTGGTCAAAGGAGAATAACCGGGGAGCCTGACCGAGCCGATCTTCCTGGGCCTGACCTCAGCGGCCTGGATGTCCTTGGGGATGTCAATCAATACCGGTCCGGGCCGGCCGGTTTTGGCGATGTGAAAGGCCTCCTTGATGACGCGCGGCAGGTCATTGATGTCCCTGACCAGGTAGTTGTGTTTGGTGATGGGAATGGTGATGCCATAGATATCGGCTTCCTGGAAGCTGTCGTTGCCAATCATGGGCACAGCCACCTGGCCGGTCAGGGCGACTATGGGAATTGAGTCCATGTAGGCGTTGGACAGACCGGTAACCAGGTTGGTCGCTCCGGGTCCGGAAGTGGCCATGCAAACCCCGGTCTGGCCCGTGGCCCGGGCAAAGCCGTCGGCGGCGTGCGCCGCGCCCTGTTCGTGCCGGGTCAATATATGACGGATGGGCGCATCGTAAAGCACGTCATAAATCGGTATGACCGCTCCTCCGGGAAAGCCGAATATCGTTTCTACACCCTCATCAATCAAACCTTGAATAATGATTTGAGCCCCTGTCTTCTTCCCTGTGGTCATCTTCAGGCCTCCCGCCTGTTGTTTACCGCCTTTCTTAAGGTGGCTTCGTCCACGTACTCCAAGTCCGCTCCTAAAGGCATACCCTGTGCGATGCGGGTGACCCGCACCCCCTTCTCCTTGAGGAGATCGGCCAGATAGTTGGCCGTGGCCTCTCCTTCGACGCTGGAACCCGTTGCCAGCAGGACCTCCTGAGCATCCCCCTTTTCCACGCGAGCCAGTAGTTCCTTGATGTATAAATCTTCAGGACCTATCCCGTTCAAAGGCGATAAAACTCCACCCAGGACATGATAACGGCCTTGAAAAACCCCGGTCGCCTCCAGGGCCATCACATCCCCAGGGCCCTCGATCACACAGATGATCCCTGTGTCCCGGTTCGGGTCTCGACACATGCGGCAAGGGTCCTCTTCGGTAAAATTATGGCACACGCTGCAGAAAAGGATCTTTTCCTTGACCTCGAGGATGCTTTTAGCCAGGGCCTGCACCCTGTCCTCAGGCTGGCGCAGAATAAATAAGGCCAACCTGGTTGCGGTCTTGCGGCCGATCCCCGGGAGGCGGCTCAGGTTCTCAATTAAATTCACCAAAGACGGGGGGTGGTATGCCATATGCGCTCCGTATAAAGCGGTTAAATTTAAAAACTAGGTTATTAGAACAGGCCCGGGATCTTCAGGCCGCCGGTAATCTTTTGCATCTCTTCAGCCATCATGTCCCTGGATTTTTGCAAGGCGTCATTAACCGCGGCCAGTACTAAATCTTGAAGCATCTCGATGTCTTCCGGGTCCACGACCTCCTGCTCCACCTTGAGCGACATGATCTCCTGCCGGCCGTTGGCCACCACTGTGATCATACCGCCGCCCGCGGTGCCTTCAACCGTCTTTTCCGCCAGTTCTTCCTGGATCTCCATCATCTTCGCTTGCATCTTCTGGGCCTGTTTCATCAAGCCCCCCATGCCAGAAATGTTTTTGAGCATGTCTGCCTCCCTTGTTCAATTGGTATTCGTAAGTATTTTTACCAGCTTCGCACCCAAAACCTCCTGAGCCGATTTGATCATGGGATGCTGGCGAATCGTTTCTTCGGCCCGTTTGCTTTGTTCTGCGTTCCGGCCGGGCTTTGCCTTGGCAGAAGGCTCTGCCTTGACCGGTCTGGCATTTATTTTAATCTCCGGCCGGGCCTGGAGATATTCATTGATGAGTTCCACCAGCCGGTCCCGGTCGTGGTTGACGAAAGCGACCTCCGGCTCACTGGGGAATTCAAGCTCAACCGTTTCAGGAGTAAAAGCCTTGACTTCTGCTTTTTCAAGCAAAGAAAGGAGGAGCCGATTATTTTTTTCCTTGAGAGTGGATAAAAAGTCAGGCCATTCAGGTTTTCCGCCTGGCACGGGCTGAAAGAACGGTTCCGCTTCTTCCGGCGCGGCGCCGGTTTGAGCGGGAGCCGCTTCGAGGGGCTGTTCCACTAGGTCCGGGCCTTTCTCAGGCGGCGAGCCTGAAACCCGCCTGAAATCGCTGGCTCGAACGTCCGGGCCCACTGAACCAAGCAAGGCCTCCAGGCGGGAGGCCAGTTCTGCTACCGACTGAAGCGGCTCCACTTGGGCCAATCCAACCATCAAGGCTTCCAGGACCAGCTGGGGCCGGGTTGAGCGGCGCAATTTTTCCATGCGTTCCAGTAAGGCGTTGAAAAAGAAATTCAGGGTCTCCAGGCTTGAATCGGCTGCAATATCTTTTAACTCCTCCAGTTCGGCGTCCAGCATGTCCAGGATCCTCCCCGGGTCAGGAGAAACCTTGCACACAACCAGGGACCGGAAGTACTCCAGAAGCTGGGTTACGAACTCCTTGGTGTCATATCCATAAGTATAGACCCGGTCCAGAAGCTCCAATGCCTGGCTGGCGTCTCCGGCCAGGAGCGCCTTGGCCGAGCCTGAAATCAGGGCCCGATCAATAAGCCCCAGGGCTTCGACCACGTTTTTGTCTGCCACCCTGGTCCCGGAAAAGGCAATGACCTGATCGAGAAGACTCAGAGAATCCCTTAAACTCCCCTCAGACTCCCGGGCTATGATCCTGAGAGAAGTCGGGCTGATCTCGATGCCTTCGTTTGAAGCGACCTGTTCCAGCCGGCCCACGATGGCCTTTAGGGTTATGCGTTTGAAATCATAGCGCTGGCAGCGGGAGAGAATGGTGGCCGGGACCTTGTGAGGCTCGGTGGTGGCAAAGATGAAGACCACGTGGGCCGGAGGCTCCTCGAGTGTCTTGAGGAGAGCATTGAAAGCCGGTGCGGTCAGCATGTGAACCTCATCAATGATATAGACCTTGAACGAGCCTTTGCTGGGCAGGTATTTAACCATTTCCCGCAGCTCCCGCACCTCATCAATACCGCGGTTGGAAGCCCCGTCTATCTCGAAGACGTCAATGGCCTGGCCGGAGATGATCTCGAGGCAGGCGTCGCATTGCCCGCAGGGACGCTCGTCAACTTCAACCCGGCAGTTAAGCGCCATGGCCAGGATGCGGGCCACCGTGGTCTTGCCCACGCCCCGGGCCCCGGCAAAAAGAAAGGCGTGAGCGACACGGTCGGTTTTAAGGGCGTTGGTCAGGGGCCGGGTCACGTGCTCCTGCCCGACCACGTCTGCAAAGACGAGCGGGCGATACTTACGAGCCAGAACCAGATAAGACATAAGATTAGCCAGAAGAAACTTTATTTAATGATACTATACATCCTTAAAAACGGCTGCGACCGACAAGGGTTTGTTTCTGCCGGTCACAACGAACGATCTTTTTCCCTGCAGCCGGACATGATCTGGGCTGCGGGTTTTATATGATGGCGGAGAGAGAGGGATTCGAACCCTCGGTACGCCTTGTGAGCGTACACACGATTTCCAGTCGTGCTCCTTCAGCCAGCTCGGACATCTCTCCTGTATCTGCCTCACATTCATCCATTTTATTTTACTTCAGGGAGGGACGGTCTCCTTCTTTTATACTGGCGGAGAGGGTGGGATTCGAACCCACGTGCCCGGCTCTTCACCGGACAAGACGATTTCGAGTCGCCCCCGTTACGACCACTTCGGTACCTCTCCTTTTTTTAAAAAACTCCTGCATCAGGGCCTGGCATTCGTTGGCCAGGACGCCGCCTGTGATCGCAAGGCGATGGTTGAGCCCTTCAACCTCGGCCAGGTTGATGAGCGAACCGACCGCGCCCGTCTTCGGCTCCCGAGCGCCGAAGACCAGCCGCGCCACCCGGGCGTGAATCATGGCCATGAGGCACATGGGGCAAGGCTCGATGGTCGAGTAAAGGCTCGCCCCAGTGAGGCGGTAGTTGCCTCTTTTCATACCAGCTTGCCTCAGGGCCAGGATTTCGGCGTGGGCCGTAGGGTCGTTGAGGATAACGCTAGCGTTGCCGGCGCGGCCGATAACGCTGCCATCTTCATCCACCACAACGGCTCCGGCCGGAACCTCTTGCTCAGCCCCAGCCTTTCGGGCCTCGGCCAAGGCCAGACGCATGAATACTTCGTCCCTATTCACCCTTTACAGAGCCCTGATTACTAAGTAATTTACGTTATCAGACCGAGAATAAAGTGTCAATATATCAACGATCCAGTGTCAATAGCAAATTAAAATGTCCGGTGTTCATAGCACATTAAATGTCCGGTTGCTTTTTTTTGGTTTCTGTTTATCATTCAATTGCACCATGTGAGGATAGGGCCACGCTGGG
>JAFDHD010000078.1 GCA_019308995.1 Deltaproteobacteria bacterium
TATATTCTAAATTTATGCGGTCGAAGACAGAATACCACGGGTTTACCCGTGGATGAATGAGTCCTTCCAAATATTATCGCGAGGATACGACGTGATAATGTTTGGTCAACTCCGCTCGGAGTTGTAACCGTAAGAACCCCGGCTTTAGCCGGGGGAATCTATACTTTTTACACTCTTGTCATTCCTGCGAAAGCAGGAATACAGAATTTGTTAAGGCTGTTATTAATATTTAAATTTAATCAAAACTATAGTTAGATTTTATTACGCAAGGAGAGTTTAATGAGTGTAACCATTGCTATGGCTGGCAAAGGAGGGACAGGCAAGACCACCCTGGCCGGTTGGGCGGTTAAATACCTGCTATCCCAGGGGCGAAAACCGGTGCTGGCCGTGGACGCAGACTCCAACTCCAACCTGAACGAGGTCCTCGGTCTTCAAGTCAACGGAACCCTGGGTCAAGCTCGGGAAGAGATGAAAACTGGCGGCCTGCCCGGGATGACCAAGGACATCTTCATGGAGATGAAGGTCAACCAGATCCTGGTCGAGACAGATGGCTACGACCTGCTCGTTATGGGCAGGCCGGAGGGCGCGGGCTGTTACTGCGCGGCCAACAATCTCCTGTCCAACATCGTGGAGAAACTGACGGATAATTACCCCTATGTGGTTATTGATAATGAGGCCGGGATGGAGCATATTTCTCGCCTTACGACCAGGAAAATTGATATTTTTTACGTGATCTCAGACCCGACGCGGCGCGGAATAACCGCGGCCCGGCGCATCTGGGACCTGGTTGATGAAATGAATATTTCGGTCGGCCGAAAATATCTGATCTTGAACCAGGTCAAGGATGAGGTTGGCCCTGAAATGCTGGCCGTAATTGAGGGAGAAGGTCTGAACCTGGCCGGGAGCATCCTGGCGGACGACGAGATTTACCAGTACGATCAGGCGGGCAGGCCGACCGCTGGGCTTGGGACTCAAAACCCGGCCGTGGCTCAAACCTTTGATATCTTTTCCCGGACCATGTTTGACGCCGAGGGAAATGCTTGAATGAAGGCCCCTCAAGACCGAAGGTCGTCATCCTGGGTCTGGATGGCGTGGGATGGTCGTTGATTCAGGCGCTCACGGCCGAAGGCGTCATGCCTCACCTCAAGGCCTTGGTGCGGGATTCAATCTGCGGTGAGATGCTGAGCACTCTCCCCGAGATTTCACCGGTAGCCTGGACCACCTTTTTTACGGCGCGGAACCCTGGCGAGCATGGCATCTTTGGTTTCACCGAATTCAAAGGGCCGGGTTATCAGGTCCGGCTTAACGGCTCCGGACAGATTCAAGCCCCAACCTTGTGGGACTGGCTCGGTCTGAAAAACTTCAGGTCCGTGGTCTTGAATGTGCCCATGACCTACCCGGCTCAGCCGCTTTCAGGAGCAATGGTCTCTGGTTTCATCGCCGCGAGCCTCCAACGCGCCGGGTATCCCGCCTGGGTCGCTGACTATCTTCACGGAATCGGCTACCGCCTTGAAGCGGATTTCGAAACGGTTCACCAGGACCGGCAGACCTTTCTCGAAGAACTCAATCTAATTTTAAAGAGCCGGGGCACCCTGCTTGAACGCTTCTGGCCTTTAGACTGGGATTTTTTCTTCCTGGTCGTCACCGGCACCGACCGGCTCAACCACTTCTTCTATCAGGAGTATAAGGACCAGGGGCCGATCCACCGGCATTTCCTTGATTTTTATCATGAGGTGGATAAGCTCATCGGCCGGTTTTACGACCTCGCTTCGGATTTGGTCGTGCAGGGAAATGAAGACCTCTGCCTGGTCATGCTTTCCGATCATGGCTTCACGCCAGTTAAGGAGGAGTTTCATCTGAACCGCTGGCTGGCGAGGCATGGCTATCAAAACCATGTCGGACCGGAGGCCAGGGTGCTGGCTCTCGACCCGACCAGGGTTTACTTCAACCGGTCGCCGCGTTTTCCCGAGGGCCGCGTCCGCTCGGCCGAGGCGCATGATCTGGCCCTGGAACTGACAGCTTCCCTCAAGGCCGAGCCCGCGGTGGCAGAGGTCGTTCCCCGCTCTGAGCTTTATACCGGCACAGCCCTGGATATCGCCCCTGACCTTGTCATTCAGCCCGCCACCGGCTTTGAGTTCAAGGCGAAATTTACATCCGGCCCGATATATTCCTCCTCACTGCTTCAGGGGACCCACACCAGAAAAGACGCCTTCTACCTGGCGCATGATTTTAGCGGCCGGACCAGAAAGCTGGACATCCGCGATATTTTGGACCTGGCGAAATTTGTCTTTATGCGGTTTAACCTTGATCTGAAGGAAGGTGCCTCATGATCCCTCGATCGAAGCTGGATTTAACCAACCTCAAGACCTATGGTCAATCCTGCCTTGATCTGGCCCAGCGTCATCTGGCAGGGTTTCAGACCGTCGCCGAGATCGCCGAGGCTGAAGACGAGCTGAACGTCTATCCTCACCTGGACCGCCTCTCTGATCCAAAGGATGTCCAGGTCCTGGACGAGCAGGCCATCAGCTCAAAGGAGATGCAGAGAGCCCGGCAGGCTGTCCTGGACGGCCGCTTCTTCTGCGAACATACCGCGGCCGGTGAAGCGACGCGGCTCAAACTTGGCACCAAATTTTTAATCAACCCGGCCCGGGACCTCTCTACGAAGAAGATTGCCGCCATGATCGCCGCTGAGCTGGGCCGGGTGGTGGAACCGGATGAAGTGGCCGGGCAGATGGAGGTCGAACCGGAGCGCCTCCTGCCTCTTTCCCTGGGCTGGCGGCACATGCTCCAGATCGCCTTTGAAATCTCGGTTCTGGCTGAGGAGGCCGGACTCGATCCGGCTGAAACCCGCGCCCGCCAGAAGATGCTCATTGTCCTCAACGAAAAAACCGCTGATCAGATCCTGAGCCAATTCAGTGCGGCCAATTTTTTCGGATTTGACCGAACCAACGTCTTTTTTATGGTTCAGCCGTCCTTTCCAGGGATCAGCCTCAAGCAGGGCCGGTTTTTCTTTGAGCCCTCATCACTGCCGCGGCTCCACAACCACGGACAGCTCGTCCTGCAGGAGACTATGGACGATCAGATTTTCTATCTGGATCCATCCAACCGGCGCGTGCATCTGAAGGCTGCTGAATTCGCCGTGATTCTGAGCGAACTTGTGGATAAGATCTCCTATAATATCGAAGACCTCGGCTATCTGAGCGGGGCGATTGACTGGTCGAGCCTGGCCATGGCTCTCAAACTGGGAGATCAAGGATATTCCATGGTCATGGAGGTCGTGGCCAACAATCCCCAGCGGCCTCAAAAAGGGGGCCTGGCCGCCTTTGATCAGGTCCTGGGCCGCAACGTCATGATCGAAAGCTTCCAGCTTAAAGGCATGGCTAATAAAGACATCCGGTATCTCAACAAAAACTTCAACCATTTTCCAGGCCCAAAGGCATCCTGGGAGGCGCTCAAAGATCAGGGGCTGCCCATGCCCATTGCGGTCAAGAATGATTTCCTCTACTTTCAGCCCGTCCAGGGTGACATAAACTTCCTCGTCAGGACCGCCTTTGTCCAGCGAAGAGTGCTTAAGCCTATTAGTGCCTGGAAGTCCGCCGCTGACACACCGACCACCATCAACGCCATGTGGATTCAGGAAAACCAGCCGGGATTCAACGATTTTATCGAAAAGATACTGCAGAGACTGTCGAAAAAGTCCAAATGTTGAACTTCTGCTGTTTTTGATTCGTTAAGAATCAGCTACTTAAAAGCCTCGGAAGACCATAAAAATGCGGGTTTCAGGGTTTTTCAACAGTTTCGCATGCATCCTCAAGCTAGGCCCGGGATGTCTCGGGAAGGCGTCCAGACTCACCTCCTTTGGTTTGAAGGACGTCAAGGCCTTTCAGGAGCGGATATAGCCAGAACGGCGGAATTGTTATCGCCTGAATCGTGCAACCCCGGCCGTGTGTGAATCAGAGAAAGTTTCGGCCTGGGAAAAGGTCAGACTGAAATATGGTTGACCAGAGTTTTTTAGACGCTTATCATCTGACCAAAGATAAGAACCGCTTATGTTTATGAGTTAGACGCTGTTTGAGAAGCAGAAAGCACAACCTGTCAAGGTTGTTGGAGGCGCAACATGGACGGACTTTCCATAATCATAGGCCTGTGCCTGGGGCTTGTTATCGGCGGTGCGGCCGTCTGGCTTATCAGCCGCGCAACCCAGCAGCAGGCCAGCGCCGACATGAAGACCGAGATGGCGCGGCTGGAAACGACCCTGGAGCTTGAAAGAAAGCAGACCGCAGAGAAGCTCGCCCTCCTCGATCAGGCCAAAGACCAGATGGCCGACGCTTTTGCCGCCCTGTCCTCTGAAGCCTTGAAAAGCAGCAACCAGTCTTTCCTCGAACTGGCCAAGGCCACCCTGGAGAAATACCAGGCCGAGGCTAAGGGGGACCTGGAACAAAGGCAGAAGGCGGTGGAGCACCTTGTTTCTCCGCTCAGGGAATCACTGGATAAGGTCAATGTTCACGTCCGGGAACTGGAAAAAGCCCGGGAAAAGGCCTATGGCGGCTTACAGGAACAGGTGAAATCCCTTCTTTATACCCAGGAAAGACTGCAGGACGAGACCGGGAAGCTGGTTAAGGCGCTCCGGTCGCCGGTGGTGCGCGGCCGATGGGGCGAGATTCAACTAAAGCGCGTCGTCGAGATGGCCGGGATGCTGCCTTACTGTGATTTTGTGGAACAGGCCTCGGTGACCACCGAGGAGGGGCGGCTCCGGCCCGACCTCATCGTCAGGCTTCCGGGTGGTAAAATTGTGGTCGTGGACGCCAAGACCCCGCTTGAGGCCTATCTTGACGCTCAGGAAACCGAAGACGAGGAGGTGAGGTTGGCGAAATTGAAGGATCACGCCCGCCAGGTTCGGGATCACATGGGAAAGCTAAGCGCCAGGGCCTACCAGGAGCAGTTTGATTCGACCCCTGAGTTTGTGGTGATGTTCTTGCCTGGAGAAAACTTCTTTAGCGCGGCCCTGGAACAGGACGCGCGCCTTATCGAAAAGGGCGTGACCGAGCGCGTGATCCTGGCGACGCCGACCACGCTCATCGCCCTGCTCCGCGCCGTGGCTTATGGCTGGCAGCAGGAAAAGATCGCGGAAAGCGCTCAGAAAATTAGCGAACTAGGCCGCAGCCTCCACGAACGGCTGGGCATACTGGCCGAACATTTCTCCGGAGTAGGCCGGGGCCTGGATCGGGCCGTGGAAGCCTTTAATAAAGCGGTCGGTTCCCTGGAAGGGCGTGTCCTGCCCGACATTCGCCGCTTTACCGAACTGGGAGTTTCAACCAAGGAAGAAATCCCGACCATCGAGCCGGTCGAACGGCCAACCAGGAGCCTCCAGGCCCCGGAACTGCTGAACCCGCCGGAATCCCCGGAAATCGAGACGGATAAACCCGAAGAATAACAGACTGCGATCCTCAGGCGAGGCAATTTTTATAAATATATTCCTTTCTGGATTCCCGCTTGCGCGGGAATGACAGTTCTTTTTGATATCACTCCACCGTTAGCGGAAAGCCACACATTGCGGCTGGATGCATTAGCGCAAGCTCCTCCCGGCCGGCCTCGCCTCCTTTGTCCAGGGAACGATATAAAACAGAATGAGGAGGCCGGGGATGGCGATCAGGGCGCAAAAGACAAAGAAAGAAAACCATCCCATGTTTTTGGCCAGAAACCCGGTGGGGGCTGAGGCCAGGACGCGAGGCACTCCCATGAGGCTGGTCAGAAGCGCATACTGTGTCGCGGTAAACTTCTTATTGGTCAGGCTGGCCATGAACCCGATAAAGGCCGCGGTTCCCATGCCGCTGCTCAGGTTTTCAAAGGCGATTACGGCCGTCAGTCCCGGAATACTGTGGCCGATTTTGGATAGAACAGCAAAGCCAGCCGTGGAAATGGCCTGCAGGAAGCCAAAGACCCAGAGCGACCGGCCGATGCCTTGGTAAAGCATGATCACGCCGCCAAGCAGACTCCCGACGATGGTGGCCCAGAACCCAAAAACTTTGACCACCGCGCCGATCTCGGTCTTGGTGAACCCGATATCGAGGTAAAAAGGGATGGTCATAGTGCTGGCCATCTGATCGCCGATCTTGTAAAGCAGGATAAAGGTCAGGATCCAGAGTGCGCCGGAACGAGAAAAATACTCGATAAAAGGATCGAAGATGGCTTCTCGGATGCTCTTGGGCGTGCCAGCCGGGACCTCAGGTTCCGATGTCAGCAAGGTCGTCACCACCCCGACCAGCATGCAGAGCGCCATGATCAGGTACACCCTGGCATAGGACATTTGGTCCGCCATGACCAGACCGCCGCCCGAGGCCAGCAGCATGCCAACCCTGTATCCATTGACGTACAGCGAGGACCCGAGGCCAAGCTCCCGGTCAGGCAGATCCTCCCGCCGGTAAGCGTCTACGACGATGTCCTGGCTGGCACTGAAAAAGGTCACCAGAAGAGCCACCATAGCCAGAACCCAGGGACTTTTTCCCGGGTTCGTCTGCCCCAGCCCGGCTATGGAAAGCATCAAGGCAATCTGAGCCAGTAGCAGCCAGCCCCGGCGGCGACCTAAAAAAGGCAGGGTGAACCGGTCTAAAAAAGGCGCCCAGATGAATTTCAAGGAGTAAGGCAGCCCGACCAGGGCCATCAGCCCGATCAGGGTCAGATCAACTCCCTCTTCCTTCATCCAGGCCTGCAAAAGAGTAATGGTCAGCAGAAGCGGCAGACCGCAGGAAAAACCCATAAACATAGCTACCATCATCCGCCGGCTCAAAATAACGGTCAGCATCGAATACCACTGATTTTTCCTGTCAGCCGAAACAGTCATCTTTCAGTAAACAAGGCTTCCAAATTCCGGGCTAGTTTTCTTTATGAGAATACAGTTTGGGCTAATGTTCAGCCAGACTAAACTTCTTCAGCGTATAAGGCAAGATGAAAAACCATGAATGTGGATTACTTGGCCAAGAAAGGAAGGTCATTCATTTGAAAGATAAAAAAATTAATCTCTTCGTAAACAGGCTGCCCAGTATTATGCCGATGGCAAAAGGCCTTTAACCGGGCAAGCCCCTCATGAAAATCCTGATCCGAAATCGCCTCAAGACTCGACAGAGCCCGGGTGCTCAATTTCTCAAAGTACTCCATGTGATCCTTTGCAAAGCGCTGATTGACAATGGGATGGGCGATAAGGTCGAAACCATGATGTTTAAAAAAGACAATCAGTTCCGCCCGATCAGGCGCGCGGCTCAGCTCTATTTCCATGGCTTTTGGGAAGAATTGAAGCCAGAAGTAGGTCTCGAGACTCTGCCGGGTGGAAGTGCGAATCAAGACATAGCCCTTGCCCCTCAAGGCTCTTCTGAAACCGATAATCGCCTTTTCTTTGTTCTGGATGTGGTGAAAGACCATGGAGAGAAAAAGCATGTCCGCCGTATGGTCGGGAAGCGGAATATCTTCGGCCGATCCACGCAGGAAGGTGATGGACGGGGAAGGAGCCTTCTCCCTGGCCTGGGAGAGCATTTTCTCAGAAGGCTCAATCCCGTATACCCTGGCCGAAAAGGTTTCGGCCAGGAGAGCGGTGAACCGGCCTGTGCCGCACCCAAGGTCTAAGATGGTCTTTATTTCGTGACGAGGCAGATGACGGGCTATGACCTCAGCCCACAGCCGCAGGGTATCGGGAGGCAGGCTTCTGCCTTTGTCGTAGCGCGCCTGCGCATTGGATTCGTTATAATCAAACGGAGCAGACATGCCCGTTTACCTCAACCGGAAAATCGTGCCTCACCTTCCCTTTGATTTCATAGGCTGTACAAACAGGGATTTCATCAAGGTAGCTCAGGATGTCCAGTAAGGTCAAGGCCATCTCGGCCAAAAATCTCGGAAACAAAAGGCCCAGCGCCGACGCAGGTGGGGGCGCATGAGGCTGAAATCGGTATCGTCACCCTGCCGGTCGAACACCCGCACCCGGCGTCAGAACCACTGGCGGCGCGCCGGTTGCTTCACTGTCTGGGCATTTTTAAAAAAAGCGAGTTTCGGACCTTGGGCCTCATCTATCCCATCAAGGGAATCTACTACTCCTTTGCGGCCCGGGTTTTTGTGGAAATGCTGAAGAAGCATGTGGTAGCCAGAAGCGTTCTTTGAGCCCTTAGGAAGTTACCAGTGTTAACCGTGCTTTATAACTTCTCAACAGTCACGCCGTTATAACTTGCTTTCTAGCCCTGCTTTTGGTATGTCTTTCGTGGTTATCGGGATTCATTGAGTTTTGGCTGCCAATTTATTAAAAACCAGACTCAAAGCGGCAGGGATGGGGCAGCCATAGGAAAAGCGCTGCCGCATGAGCTTAAGATAAAGGTTTATAGAATGGAGGATAAAAAATTGAGTACAGGGCAAAAAGAATTGAAGGAAGGCGTGTTGAATGCGGGCCTTTGTATCAATTGCGGGGCCTGCGTGAACCTTTGCCCTTATTTTGCCGCATACAAGGATCGGACGGTGACGTTGCATGTGTGTGACCTGGAGGAAGGCCGGTGCTACGCTTACTGCCCCAGAACGCCCACGGACCTGGAATTCTTGCGGCGCAGCCTCTTCGATCCAGATGATTTGACGGCGGAGTTGGGTCCCTTCAAGGGGCTTTACATAACCAGGGCCGCCGATGAAACGGTGCGCGCTTCGGCCCAGCACGGTGGAACGGTATCGGCCCTTATGGCCTTAGCCCTTGAGGAGAGTCTAATTGACGCGGCCGTCCTGGCCGAGGAGAGTGAGCGGTATCTGCCTCAGGGTATTGCCGTCGAGGATTCTTCAGAGGTGAAGAGGCGGGGGGGGAGCAAATTCGTGACCTCCCCGACGGTGGCCGCTTTTAATGCGGCTGCCAGCAGCGGCTATGACAAAATCGGTGTGGTGGCCACACCCTGTCAGACACTGGCCCTGGCCAAGATGCGTCTGAAACCTCAGCCCGCCAAAGACGATTATATTGACAAACTGCGGCTTGTCATCGGTTTATTTTGCGGCTGGGCTTTTTCATGGCGTGATCTCAGCAAGCTGTTGCAAGACAAGGCGGAAGAGGCCTCGATCCTGGGCATGGATATCCCGCCCAGCAAATACGAATGTATGGAGGTGTACACCACCAACGGCACCCTCACCATACCCCTGGATGAAGTCCTGCCTTGCGTCAAGGAAGGCTGTCAATACTGCTTTGATATGACGGCTGAGTTCAGCGACCTCTCCGTGGGCTCTGCTCGCCTTCCAGAAGGCTGGGACACGGCCAAGGGTTGGAATCAGGTTATCGTCAGGAGCCAGGCCGGCCAGGAGCTCCTGGACCTGGCCAGGTCCAAGGGGGTTCTTGAATTTCGCGATCTGCCTGACGGAAACCTGGAGAAGCTCAAGACGGCCTCCATGAACAAAAAAAGGTTCTGCGTCGAGAGCCTGATCAAAAAGAGCGGCAGCCCCGATGAACTGTTGTATCTGGATCCCCATGATCCCGTTTTCAGCAGCCTTCTGAGCTAATTGATGTCCTGGTTCGGGGTGGCAAAAAGGTGTTAAAGGATATTACTGTACAATTCAGGGGGAAACAATGTCTGTAATGCTAGATGGTAAGGAAGGCATGGAATATATGGTCATGGGCAACGAGGCCATTGTCCGGGGAGCCCTGGAGGCGGGCCTCAAGGTGGCCAGCGGCTATCCAGGCACTCCTTCTTCGGAAATTATCGAACGGCTTTCAGATGTGGCCAAGGATGCAGGTATATACGTGGAGTGGTCGGTCAATGAAAAGGTGGCCGCCGAGGTTGCGGCCGCAGCCTCCTTTGCCCAGCTGAGATCATTGGCTTCCATGAAACAGGTCGGGGTAAATGTGGCCTCGGATTTCCTGCTGCACCTGGCCATTACCGGGACGCGCGGCGGCATGGTTCTGGTTACGTGCGAAGACCCGGCAGCCCATTCCAGCAGCAACGAGGGGGATTCACGCGGGTACGCCCGGATGATGGAGTTCCCCCTGCTTGAGCCTGGGGATTTTCAGGAAGCCAAGGATATGACCAAATGGGCCTTTGAATTTTCAGAAGAAATCGGAAACCTGGTCATGGTTCGCAGCGTCACCCGCTTGTCGCACGCCAGCGGGAATGTGAAGTTCGGCCCCCTGCCTCGGACGGAGGCCCAGGCGGAATACAGGTTTAGCGGCGCTTTCCTTGATCCAGTGGCGGGCCCCATGATCAGCACTGGGTTCGGGCATCGTATTCAGCAGGAAAAGCTCAAAAAAGTCCGTGAAATATTTGAAGATAGTCCTTTCAACACCTATCAGGGCCCGGATGAGCCGGAGCTTTTGATCATTACCTGTAGTGTAGGCAATCTGTACTGCAAAGAGGCCATTAAGGCTCTGGGCATTGAAGATCGTGTCGGTCTGCTAAAGATGGGCACCACCTGGCCTCTGCCGCCTAATCTGATTAAAAAATATCTCTTGATGACGGACGAAATTTTGATCATTGAAGAAATCCTGCCTTTCTTGGAAGACAATGTAAAGGTACTTGCTGCCGAGATGGTTCAGGAGATCGGGGCCAAGAAGTTTTATGGCAAGCATGCCGGCCAAATCCCCTCTTTCGGGGAGCTGAGTGCGGACTTGGTCATACAATCCCTGGCCGATCTTCTCGACCTTGGTTATGAAACCGTTGCTCAAGAATATACCGACAAGGCGTCGGCCGCGGCCTTTGCCAGAGCGCCGCAGCGGGAATTGACCTTCTGTCCCGGCTGCCCCCATCGGGCCTCCTTCTGGGCGATTCATAACGCCCTGGAGCTGGACGGCCGCCAGGGATTTGTCTGTGGCGATATCGGCTGTTACAGTCTGGCCGCCTTGCCCACGGGTTTCAGCACCGCTAAAACCGGGCATGCCATGGGGTCCGGGGCTGGGGTGGCAAGCGGGTTTGCCAAATTGAGACAGTTCGGTATGGATCAGCCGGTCCTGGCGGTTTGCGGAGATTCCACCTTTTTCCACGCCGCCATACCCGCCCTGGTCAATGCCGTCCATCACCAGGCTGATTTCACCCTGATCGTTTTAGACAACAGCGGTACAGCCATGACTGGATTCCAGTCTCATCCCGGCCTTAATATCAACGCCATGAAAGATGAGGTGCCGGCCCTGGATATCCCTGCCATCTGCCAGGCCATGGGCGCGAGGGTGGAAGTTCGAGATCCTTTTGATTTAGAGGAGACCCAGAAAACGCTCAATGAGCTTATGGAATACACCGAAGGGACAAAAGTCCTGGTTCTCAAGCAAGCCTGTGCCCTCAGCCCGGAGAAAAAACGTGTCAAAAGTTACAATATGCAGATTAATGAGGAGAACTGCATCGGGCAGGACTGCGGCTGCAACCGCCTCTGCACCCGTATTTTCCGCTGCCCCGGCCTGATCTGGGATGAGGTGAAAAAGGTGGCCAGAATTGATGAAGTCATCTGCGCTGGCTGTGGGGTCTGCGCGGATATCTGCCCCGCCGGGGCCATCGTGAGAGAGGAGGCTTAAGGAGCATGGAAAACGGAAAGTTATCAAAGGACCCTTATAATCTCATTATTACCGGCGTCGGAGGGCAGGGTAACGTCCTGGCCTCAAGGATTTTAGGTAACATGATGGTGCGACAGGGCTGCCACGTCACCATTGGTGAAACCTTTGGCGCGACCCAGCGCGGCGGCTCCGTTATGAGCAACCTTAGAATCTCGGAAATAAGCGCCTGGAGCCCTCAAATACCTAAAGGCCAAGCAGATATGATCGTGGCCCTGGAGCCGACCGAGGCCATCAGGCTCCTTGGTAAATACGGCCATCCAGAGATCAAGGTCCTGACCAATACCCGGGCCATCCATTCGGTGGGCGTCATTGCCGGTGAATTAAAATACCCGTCACTTAACGAGATAAAGGAACCGCTGCAAGAGCTTACCGGTGAGGTCTGGCTTGTGGACGCCACGGAAGAGGCCATGAAACTGGGCAACCCCATTTTGAGCAATACCATTATGCTTGGCGCCCTGGCCGGAACCGGTGTCATTCCCATGCAAAGAGATCATTTTAAAGAAGTGATGTCCGAAACCATGGGCCAAGACAGATTGGAGATAAATCTTAAAGCCTACGACCTAGGCGCAGAGCTAATAAAGCATTAGAGCGTACTTCATGCCCGACTCACCCTGGCAGGCGCAACATCCCTTTTCGTTACGCCTGTGGGTTAATTTTATTTTCTGTGAACCTGGCAAAAAAACATTGCCATAAGCCGGCCAGGACTTCGGAGTGAGTAACAAAAATACTTCCCGCTTGAAAATGTAAGACCTTTTCAATCGGGAAGTATTTTTGCCATTCGCTTTAGACCGCTGAATTTCGATAACCGGCAGCGCTTATGCAATAAACCCTTAGGCCGACCGGTCAATTGCCAAAAATAAAGAAACAGTATTTATTAGAATAAATTATCTTATATTATTGACTTAAATAAATAAATATAATAAGAGAATAATATGACATTGAGAGATATAAACAACATCCATGGAAATTGAGTCAAATTAGCATCTTGCATTTCTCATCGTTGAAATCGGAATTTCACCAGATGAACTTTTTTAAAGAAACTATTAGTGATTTACACTAAGATAGGGTAAGGATACTGACAGTAAGGTTCATAACGTAATAAAAATATTCAAAGAAAAGTTCAAAACCTCCTAGCAGAAGGAGGCTCTCTGGTCATGAACGAGATTCTAAGTTTCATAGCAGATCTGACTGGTGGGATGTATTATAAGTCCTTCCGGTATTGTTTTGATGGTGTAGAGGTTCCAACTGTAGCCTATGATGATAATCGAATTATCACCATGAGCCAAGATAGGATTGGTGAAACAGACAAAAGCCTTAAAAAAACAAAATCAGTTGCTGACTTGTCTGAAAAAATTATGAGGGATGGTAAACCTCTATTTAGATTTTTTCTGGATGGTTCAAGGAGGACGTATAAGGTAGATGATATTTCTTATGGTGATCGTATATATCCTATAATTGCGGGTCAGATTGGAGCAGGCTGTTGTGAACGCTCTGAACCAGATTCGTTTAAACCATCCGTTCTTGGTATGCAAATCGTATTGGCCTTGCCTGATTGTGCTGATAAAGACGGCGGGAAAGATCTGTTTTTTAATTCACTTACGCAAAAGATAAACAATCTTGATGTTCTGAAAAAGCGAGGAATATCTTTTAAAAAGGTTTTAAACTATACCGACAGAGCATTAAAAGAGGGTGAAAAATATGAGCACAAAGGGATAGCCAAGATTCAAGATGAAATGGTTGAAACTGAAAAAAATTTGGTTGTGCAACTTGTTAGAGAAAGAAAACTCAACTTTCAATCATATCTGCTGAAAGATGGATCTTTAGAATACAAAAAAATAAAAGGTGCTGATTATAAAGACCTTTCAGCCATAAAGAGTAATTACCAATGTGTGGTTGGGGTCTCAAAAACCTTTAATCCTGAGCTTTTTAAAGACAAGCGTAGAAAAAATCTGGCGAAAAGAATTGCTGATTTACCATTATTTCACCGAACACCAGCCTTTAGGTACGCAAACGAAAGAGCTCCAGGAGTCGAATTTAGCATTTGGTATCTGCGAGTCAGGGAAATCAGCAAAACGATTAGCCCTTTTGATGGGATCTTAAAGGTTGAAAAGATACTTATTACTGATGAAGAACAAGAAAGAGGTTTAGATTCAGATGAGATAGATCATATCAGCGCTAACCTTGTCAATGAACGTCATCCAACATGTTATGGATTGGATAGTAGATGGGCAAACCACCTATATCCTGTCTACCTTACTGAGAAATACATAAAAAGTAATTACCTTAGCGAAGTACAATTCCTTAACTTGTTCTAGCTCTTTCAAATTTTAAGGAGAAACATTATGACGAAAGCAATAGGCAAGGCTGCTGCTACTGATAAAATCCCAACCACAATTGATGAATTCTTTTTTTGGACTGATAAAGAAAAAATATTACATCCTTTTGATGTCGTGAAAGCCAAACACATAAAAGATTCATTCACTTTCGGGGTAATTGAAGAAATTTCACATATAACTGATGCACCAAATTATTTAACAAGCTATATTTCAAGCGATTTTGGTGATGTCTCACATAAAGCCAATACTCAAAGAATTGGACTAAATTTTGTTAAGGCTCGGGTTGTAGGAAATACCAAAAACATATATACCCCTGTGCTTGATGGTAGTGAAGTCAGCTTAGGTGATGAAAAAGAGGTGCAAAAGGCATTAGGGCTTGATGATGTAAAGAAACCATTAGCCTGCGGATACATTGAGATGTATGATGCAGAAGATAGGGTTAGATTTCCTGTTTTCCTTAATTCAGATTTTTTATTAGGCCCTGAAGGTGCACACCTGAATATATCAGGCATTTCTGGTTTAGCTGCAAAGACCTCATATTGCATGTTTTTAATTAAAGCTGTCCAACAGAGGTATTTACAAAAAGATATACGCAAAGATGAAAGCATTGCCTTTGTATTGTTCAATATAAAGGGAAGGGATTTGTTGGCAATCGATGTACCAAACGAGGAATTACCTCCAAAAGATAAGGAACTCTATAGGGACCTCGGATTAAATGATCAACCTTTCAAAAATGTAACATATTTCTATCCGTATGATGGAGGGGATCACCCAAACACCTACGCCAAAAAACAAGATGTAGAGTATCAAATAGATGAAAACAGAGCTTTTAAATACAAATATCTCTATGAAGAAGACA
>JAFDHD010000079.1 GCA_019308995.1 Deltaproteobacteria bacterium
CTTTCTCCTTTGCATCGCAAACCGGTCGTGACTGTCCTGCGCGGCTCCGACGCCGTGGTCAAAGGCGGTCAAATAGTCTCCAGCTCGCCTCTGCTTAAATTCGCGCTCAAGGGTTCCAAAGCCGTGGTGTGCGTCGGAAAGGAGCTGGAAAAATCAATTAAAGCCATAAGCCATCATCCGGAAAAGGTTGGCCACATCCCGAACGGTATTTGCGAACACTTTTTTCTCGTTGATCTTCCCGAACCCGCTCCCACAATGAACATTATTTTTGCAGGTTCTCTGGTCCCGGACAAGGGGGTGGACGTTCTCCTGAAGGCTGTCGAAAGGCTGAAAAACCTGAACCTGCATCTCATTATCGCGGGCCAGGGGCCTCTGGAGCGGGAATTGAAAGAGCTGACCCAGAGATTAAAGATTGAACATTTGGTGACCTTTGAGGGTCAGGTTCCCCCAGGTCGCCCCATGGCCGAAATGATGTCCCGGGCCCATTTTCTGGTCCTGCCCAGTCGCCACGAAGGCAGGTCAAACGTCATCTTAGAGGCCATGGCCGCAGGCAGGCCTGTGATCGGAACCGATACCCAAGGCATCAGGGAGCTGGTCAAAGACTCGGAAACAGGGTTTCTCTTTCCAGACGGCGATATTAGCGGGCTGTCAAGGGCCATGGAAAAGCTGACCCAAGACCCCGGCCGTTTGACCCGCATGGGCCGTTCAGCCAGGCAGTGGGTCCTGGACCAGGGCCTTACCTGGGAGAACACGGCCAGGCAATACGTTCAGCTCTTCAGAAAAGCTATGGTTTCAGAGCCGCATAAGTTGAGGCCAAGATGAAGGACTATGACAAGCTGCATGAACTCTGGGCCCGGGCCCATTCAGCCGGTTCTCCGATGAAGTACGTTCGCAACGCCGCGGTATTTAAGGAACTTGGCAGGCTTTCACCCGGAAAGACGCTCGATGCCGGCTGCGGCACCGGAGATTATTCCATTTTTTTATCCAGGCGCGGCCATGAGGTCACAGCCTTCGATCCTTCGTCCGTGGCCATTCAGGGGCTTCTTGACAAGGGCGGCCGGGACCTGGGCGTTCTCGCAGAGGAAAACACCATTGAAGGTTTTTATTCGACCGTTGAGTTTGATCATATTGTCAGTATCGAGGTCCTGGAGCATCTGGCTTCTGATGAGGCCGCGATTAAGAAGTTAAATTCCCTTTTGAAGAAGGGCGGTTCGATGGTCATCAGTGTCCCGGCCTGCCCTTTTCTTTTCTCCGAGGCAGACAGGCTTTCAGGCCACTTTCGCCGGTATTCATACGCCGGTTTCAAGAAGCTGCTTTCAGGCGCCGGGTTGAGGGACATCCGCATAAAAAGCTACGGATTTCCGGTGCTCTTTCTTTATTCCCTGGTCAGGAAGATGTTTTTAGACAGGATACTGATAAGATACTTTACCGCTGATTCTTCCGGCCCCGGCAGGGAACTTGTCTTTCTGGCCCGGCTCTATCCTTACATCCTTGCTATTGACCGGCTGGATACACCTTTTGGGGGCGTGGGCTACGTGGCTACATGTAACAAATAATTGCGTTATCAAGGTGATTATCGCATCAAAGGAAACATAATCGGGTGAGGAAGTTTTTAGTTCGGGTAAAATCATACAGGCAGGCGGCTCAGTCAGTCCGGCCGGTCGTGAGGTAAGGTATGGAAAGGGGATATCAATACAACCTTTCGAGAATTCACCATGATAAATTATATGACCGGGAAGGCCGGGAGAGAAAAGCCAGGACCGCCGCGGCGGTGCTGAGCGACTTTCTGAGCAACGACCTCAGCGGCCTGACGGTCCTGGATGTGGGATCATCCACAGGCATCGTGGGCAGCTATCTGTCTGGCTTTTTTGGAAAGGTCATTGGTATTGACATTGACCGAGAGGCGGTTGAATTTGCCCGGCAGGCCTTTCCTAAGAGTAATTTAGAATTCCGCCTCGGGGACGCCGTGAATCTGGATTTTGAAGATCAAACCTTTAGCGTGGTTATCTGTATGCATGTCTATGAGCACGTCCCTGACGCTAACAAGCTCATTTCTGAGATTTACCGGGTCCTGAACCCGGGCGGCGTCTGCTATTTTGCCGCTGGCAATCGCCTCAACATCAATGAGGCCCATTATGAGCTCCCGTTTCTATCCGTAATCCCGAGACCCCTGGCGCACGTTTACATGAGGCTGGCTGGCAAAGGGAATTATTACTATGAGAAGCATCTCAGTTACTGGGGACTCAAAAAGCTGGCCCGCCGCTTTGAAATAATAGACTATACCAAAAGGATCATCGAGGCCCCGGGGTTATTTCAGGCAGAGTACATGGTCAGACCGGGGACTATAACGGGAGCCCTGGCAAAAGCGGTGGCGCATTACGCCTTCTGGCTGTGCCCCAGCTACATCTGGCTGCTCAGAAAGCCGAATTATTAAGATGCCGCAAAAATCAGCCCTCCATCCTCCTGACTGAGGCCAGCAGGTCTATGACGCAAGAGACGGTCAATAATCAGCGCCCGCGCCGGCGGGTCACTTTAGCCCTCAGGGCGGCTCTCCTGATCGTGGTGCTGCTGTTCGTGGGCAGCGTGTTATACCGGTCAATCCTTGAGGTTGACTGGTCTATCGTGGTCATCCGGCCCGGGCTGATCGTGTCCGGCGCGATGATCATCCTGGCCGCAAGCCTGGTCGGTTCACGGCTTTATCAAGGTGTTTACCGTCGGCTCGGCTCAAACCTGTCATTAAGCCAGGCCTTTGTACTGCTCACCGTGCCGCCATTAGGCAAATACCTTCCGGGCAAGGTCCTTTCCATGGCCGGGCACGCCGCCCTGGCCAGGTCCTTTAGCATACCGATCAGGGTCAGCGGCTCGGCCATTGTCTTGATCATGGGACTGGGTCTGGCCGCGGCCACCCTGCTCGGCCTGGTGCTGGTAACGATCCAGGCTCACCGGCGCCTGGACTGGGAATTTCTTCAGTTTGGCCTGCCGGTCGGCGCGGCTTTAATAGTCATGCTTATCCTGCTTCACCCGGCCATCTACTGGCGCGTTGTGAACTTTGCCTTACGCCTCTTAAGGCAGCCGCGGCTTGAGGTAAATCTCAGCCTGGGGAAGATGATGGGGCTGTTTTTCGGGTTTCTGATTCAGCTTGGTCTGTATATCTGCGGCGCATCGGTTATGGTGCTGGGGATTGTGGAAATGCCTTCTCTGGTTCTGCCCACCATCATCGGGGCATCTTGTCTGGCCAGCGTGGCCGGTTTTGTGGCCGTATTCGCCCCGGCCGGTATCGGCGTGTACGAGGGGATTTTATTGGTGATGCTCACGCCGGTCATCGGGGCCGGGGCCGCCGGGATCGTGGCCATTCTGATGAGGCTGGCTCAAACCGCGGCCGATCTGTCTTTAGCGGCCGCCGGTCTGATAACGCTGCAATGGCTAAGGCGCAGGCGAAACGGCTGAACCGGATTTATGACTTACCTTAAGTGGCGGTTGTAGTCCATGTCGAACCACATGCCAAAGAAAAGCGTCTGAAGGCCGCTGATGAGCGTAAAAGACAGGACCATGGCGTTAATGTCAGGGATATCCCCGGTGAGGACCCAGACGTAAAACAGGCGTATCGTCAGGGGAAAGCTCAAGATAAGTAAGACGAAGGAGAGGAGATAAAAGAATATCAGAGGGTGAAAGTCCCTGATGACGTATTTGAAGAAGAACCGCCGCCAGAAGCCTTTGAACAGGACCCACACGATCTTTGGAATAACCCGCGACAGCTTGATGCCGGACTGCTCGCCCACGTTATAAACAGGCCTGGTTTGCACATCCCGCACCCGGAAGTCGTACTGATTCAGCCTTATCAAGAGATCGTTGGGCTGCCCGTACCGTTTGTACATCTTATCCCAGTCAATCGTAAGCAGGGCCTTGGCGTTGATGGCCGTGTATCCCGACTGGGAGTCTGCCACATGCCAGTAGCCTGATGACATTTTCGTGAGCAGGGAAAGGAAGGCGTTGCCAAAGTACCTTACCTTGGGGATCTTGGCGTAAGCCTCGCCAGTAAAGAGCCTGTTCCCTTTGGCATAGTCCACGCCCTCATTCACCACCGGATCGAGTAGCGCGGGCAGGTCAAGGGGGTCCATCTGGCCGTCGCCGGCCATGACCACCGCAATGTCAATCCCATTGTCCCTGGCCCATTTATAACCGCTGGCAATGGCGCCACCCACGCCCTGATTGATCTGGTGCTCGATCAGAATGATTTTTTCATTATGTGCCTGATATTTCTTTACCGCCAGAGCGGTGCCATCCTGGCTTGCATCGTCAATAACCACCAGCTGATCAATATAATCGGGCATGGTTTCAATCACTTTTCCTAGCTGGCTTGCTTCATTGTAGGCCGGAATGACGGCGCAGATCGAGTGATCCTTATACATCTTTTTCTCTCATTCGTGATTGTGATTGATTTGATAGAGGCTAAAACCGCGCCCCCGAAAGCATTGCTTCAGGTAATTATTAGCAAAATCCTGCCACAGAAGCAACTTGTCCCCCTGAAGGTTGTCTTTGAGGTATTCGATCAACAGGGCGTCTCTGGTCAGGATGTGGCTCGCGCCTAGGTTTTTAAGCCCCTCCCGGATGTCGCGGCCGGAACCGGCCTCGGCCAGAACGGGCTTTAAGATTTCGCCGGAGTAGAAGGTATGATAGAAATAATCCCGCTCGCAGTAGTAACCGCGGCTGCCTGCAAAGAGAAAGAGGACCTTGGCCTCAGATGGCAGATGGCGGTTGATAAAGGCCATGACCTCATAATGGTCGAGCTTCCTGGCCAGATACTCCTCTCTGCTTTCCCGCGCCAGAAGATAAGGCCCTGGGTCTGCCTGCCGCCAGAAATCAGAGGCGTAATTCAGGTTAATGGAAAGAAAGTAAGCCAGGATAACGGCAAAAAGAATGGAAGCAGACCAGCGGGCTAGATACCGGTCCAGGAAACGCCACAGTTCGTGAAGGCCGTAAATCGTGAGAACAGCCAGCACGGGCAGCACCGGAAGCATGTACCTGATTCTGAAGGTGGACTGAAAAAAAACCGCTATGACCCACAGCAGGGCGAAGAGGCCCAGGAGCCTTAGGCTTCGATCCCTCGGCCTGATAACGGCCAGGAGAGGCAGGAGCAGCAGGATGGGATTGAGGACCCCGTCAAAGAACCGCGGGACATCGTCCTGCCCTGAAAAAAAAGCTCGCACCGGAACCAGAAGGATCTGAAGAAGCGATTCCCCGTAAAGGTGACCCCGCTCGGTAAATATGTTAACGATCATGCCGGACGGGGCCACATCTGCCAGGCCCCACCACTGGTTATAGAGCGGGTAGAGCGGATTGCCCGTCCAGGCCAGGTTCCTGATCATCCAGGGTGAAAACAAGAGCAGGGCCAGACCCGCATAGGCCAGCCCCCAGAGAACACACCGGGTCAGACCCTCTCCGGCCCGAGCCCGGAGAACCATCACCCCGGAGACCAGCAATGGCAAGGCGATCAGGGCGTTGTACTTGACGCCCAGACCCAGACCCAGGGCCAGGCCTGAAACGATAAAAAAAACATGCTTCTGATTTATGGACCATTGAACCAAGGCCATCCAGGCCGTGGTTATAAAAAAGACAAGGCCCAGGTCCACGTAGGCCGAGGCCGATGAGCGTAAAACGATGGGCGTGCTGAGGAATAAGAGGCTGCCCAGCAGGGCCCAGTTGGCGCTCAGGCGTTGACGAAGAAAAAGATAAATTAGCAGGGCGGTGAGCAGGCCGAAGCCGTGGTGGATGATCTTGGCCCCCCAGTCAGCATCCAGGGCCAGCGGAATCAGATACAGCAGATCTATGTTCATGGGGTAGTAGGAAAAGCTGGCCCAGGGTATTTCCTTCATGCCGCCGAGCTTGAGCCACAGCCTGGGGACGGCCAGATGGTGAATCAGGGCGTCCCTTTGTACGGGCGGCAGCAGGTCCAGCAGCCCGGCCCAAAGGATAACCGCCAGGACCAGGATCAGGAGCGCGGCCCGGGTGATTCGAGTCAAGGCCGGGCCTGGCCGCGAATGAGACACGGCCCTGCCACGCGGCAGCGGCTCCTCTGGCGCGGCGCGGTCAGGTCCTGCTGTCACGGCCGTCATGAGCCAAAGAAGCCGGGCGCCAGGAACTGAACCAGGCCGACTAAAAAAACGACCCATCCCAGGGGAGCCAGGAGAACGAGAAACCAGGACCTGCGGCTGATACCCCAGCCAGCGGCAAAGAGGCCGACAAGCATTAGTCCCGGATTTGAGAAACAGGAACCTAGTGTTATGTCCCAAGAGTAGATGATAAAAATATCTCCTCGCTTTTTATTTAGCCCTTTGCTTTCCCTCTTAACAGGCTCTACTAATTTCTTCAAAAACTCTTTTGCCACTCGCTATTAAAAAGTGACGACGACGACTTAAAAGGCAAAAGAAAAATCCCCCTCAATCCCCCTTTAAAAAAGGGGGAGGGTTCTTGCTGCCTTCGGCAGAGTCTCCTGCTGGAAATACCTTTTCCTTTGTCCCCCCCTTTTAAAAAAGGGGGGTTAGGGGAGATTTCTAAAGTGAATGGCATAAATACCTTCCGCCTGAAAGGGTGAAGATTCGTCGCTAAAGCTCCTTCTAAAAACTAAGAAACTGTTTTTCCTGTTTCAGGATTTAATAGTATGAAACACATTGAATTTGCACATTTTTTTATATTATATATGACCCGTTGTTTATAAGCACGTTTATAGTAGTCTTGGTCTTTATTGACACATGAAAGACCAGAAATCCAAAACTTGAAAATAGTTTCTTTGCCAAATAACACTACGGCTCCTGCCGAAGGGGCGGGGGCTCGCAATGACGAGTCGTTTCGAAAATGACGGAAAGTCCATTTGAATTATGACCATTATTTCCGGGACACTAACACTAGGCCCATTTGAGCCCCCACAGCCAGATGATAAAGCCCGCGGCCCAGACCAGCCCCCAGGGCCAGGCGCGGCCCCAGCCGCCTCCAGCGGCGCTGAACCGGACGATGAAGATCAAGGCCCCGACTATCCATATCAAAAAACCCCCGACCGAGGCCAAGGCAGAAGCGGTCCCGGGCCGGGAGGGGCGGGCGAAAAGGTCCAGGTAGGCCTGGGACGCGGTTTCCAGGGCTGGCCTGGCCGCTTCCGGGCCGAGCCTGGCCCGGGCCAGCAGTTCGGCCAGATGCGGGTCCGCGCCTTGGATCAGGTCTGTGCGCGGGGTATAGAAACTGCGCGCCCCGTAAAGGCCTGAACGAAGCCGGGATAAGGCCAGGCGGGCCTCGTCAAACCGACCTTGGCTTTCGAGTTTTAAACCCAGATCGAGCAGCTCCTCAGCCGCGGTCTCAGCCGCGCCAAAAGGCACATACCAGTTCAAGGCGCGGCTATAATGTTTGAGCGCCTCAGACAGCTCCAGCCGCTCAAGCGCCTTCCGGGCCAGGCTCACCTCGGACCTGGCTCGGAACTCAATCACCCCCGCCAGAACGAGCAGGACCGCCAGCAGGAGCAAAGGCAAATATAGAAGCCGGGCCCGGGATGAGTTCTGGCGCATCAAAAGGGATTCTCCTTCGTGCCTGGCAGTGATTCAAGTTCTCTCTTGATCCTTGAAACCAGGCTGGACCTCACAGCGCGCTCCAGGGCCAGGCGGTAGTATTTCCTGGCCTGAGCCACGTCGCCCTGCCCGCGATGGTATTGCGCCAGGCTGAAATAGGCCTCCGGGTACCGCGGCTGAAGCTCAATGGCCCGCTCTAAAAGCGTCCGCGCCTGCTCGGGGCGGTCGGACTTGAGGTAAACCATGCCCAGGTTGGCCGAGGCGTCATAACTGTATTTATCCTGTTCCAGGATCTTGCGAAAGCGCTCCTCGGCCTCCTCGACGCGGCCCAGGTCCAGGAGCGCCGCGCCGATCAGGTTCTCCAGGTAAGTTTGCTTCTCAAGCCTGAGGCTGTCTTTCCCTGCCGGACCGAAGAGGCCCTGAATCATTTTAAGAAGGCTGATTGAGTCTGTCGCACGGCCGTGCAGCCGCAGGTAGCGGGCGTACTCTGCCAGAAAGTCAACATAGTAGGCGTCCACTTCCCTGTCCAGGAGCATGTTTTCCGTCTCGATCTGCCGCTTGAGCATGGCGTGCAGCCGGTCAAAGCCCTGCTGCACCGTGTCCAGAGGCAGTTTTGTAATCGGCTGCCGCGTGAACTTGAAAAGGATGTTCAGCTCTGGTTTCAGGTTGGGGTAGAAGATTTCGTTCATGCTTATCGGCTCCCAGTAGATATCCCGATCACGGTCCAGGTTGGCGGCCACGAACTTTTTGAGATACTCCACCCCATTCTTTGCAGAATAATCTCCCGGCGGAACAAAAACACGAGGAAAACGCTCCTGGGTGACCCGGTTGAAATACTCGGGCCGGACAAAATCAGACAGACCCATAACCACGATATCCTCCCGCTGGCGGAAGATGTCCTGAAAGGCCCGGTGGTGGAACCACAGGATGGCGGTCAGGCTCACGGCGTCCGGGGCCATGGCCTCGTAGTCCTCACGGAACAGTTCCAGGGGTAAAAACGCATCCGAACGATTCTGAGTCGGAAGTTGAAGCCAGACGCCGCCGATGAACACGATGCAGAGGACCCCAATTAAGACGGCCCTAACAGCCGCGCCGCCTGGCAGCCTAAACCGCCTCAAAAGCCAGGCCAGACCCACCCCCCAAAAGATGGCCACGCAGAAATACGCCGGTAGAAAAGCTGAAGTCAAGACCCATCTGATGAAAAAGAGAAGATTGATCAGGGTGATAAGGGATAAACTGACGGCCAGCGCGAAATTTGACCTGAGCATGCGCCAGAAGCCGATTATTACCAGCGGCAGGCCCAGCGGCCAGAAGAAACCCGGTGTTTTTTGCGAGAGAAAGACCCAGGCGTAGTCAAAAAAACGCACGCCTTCCCGCACTTCCTTGAAATGAAATCCTGAGTCTTTGCGGTCTGTGACGTGCCGCCAGAAGCCGGACCAGGTTTCAGGGTTGCCCCAGTCAATGGTCGGATTTGCCAGGGAACGTAAAGGCAGGTAGATGTAAACTGAAAACCCTGCCAGGAAAAAGAAGATCAGGAGAATAAAACGCCGCCAGGTGTCCTTACGGCTTTTCAGGAAAAAATACACCAGAAACGCCGGCAGGTAAAAAGCAACCGAGCCGTGGTTTCCTGCGGCCAGGCCGTAAAGAAAGCCTGCGGCGTAAAGCCAGGAATCCTTGTCCTCCGAGGACCATCTCAGGCCGGCGTAAAGAACGATTCCTAAAAATAAGAGGTTAAGAATGTAAACTTCGGTGCCGGTGGCGTCTCCCCAGACGGTTCGAGTCAATCCAAAGACGATAGTCGTGGCCGCGGCCGCCCAGGCCGCAGAACTTACGGCCGCATCCTCACCCCCGGCTTCAGAAGCGGTGAGTTCGACCAGGCGATAAAGGATATATAAGCAGCATACGGCTGCAAAGACGGAAAAGAGGGTCACCCGGAAAGGAATGCTGCCCAGAGGCAGGAAAGTCAGGGCCTTGGTTAAAAGAGAGTAAGTCGGGAACCCGGCCGGATGGGCGATGCCCAGGGTGTATGAGGTAACCGCGAATTCAGGAGCATCTCGCCATCCCAAAGAGGGCGCTGCCATCAGGAAATAAAGAACGAGAAAGATCAGACAGATGATCTCAGGCCTGGGGAAAAAGATGGTCGAGCGGGATGAGTTCATAGGCAAGATGGAGTCCACATGAACGCCGTCCCAAAGGGACGCATCGTTGCGCCGCCTGGAATCGTTCAGGTTCAAGGTCCCTAAAAAATAGAAACGGCCCCCCGGACAAGGGGCCGTTTCCCAGGAGGTTTATACCATGAAGTCCCTACTGTAACCCACCGGCAGAGGCGTCATAGACAAAGGTGTTGTCCGAACTGTTGTGGCTGGCGTTGGCCGACCATGTGGTAGTGCTGGCGTTCGATATGGCAAGGGTGATGGTGCTCTCAACCGTCCACCCCACCAGGTTGGCCCGGCCGGCGGCGTAAATGTTGTTCTGGGCGTAGTAGTTTTCCTGGGCTGTGGCCAGGTTCTTGAGCGCTGATTTGGCCGCCGAGTCCTGCGCCCTTTGACGGTAACTGGCAAACTGCGGGATGGCAATGGCCGCCAGGATACCGATGATGGCCACAACGATCATCAACTCAATTAAAGTAAAACCTTTTTCTCCTTTACGCATCTTGCTTAACATGTTTTCCTCCTTTTTCCCCTTTGTTTAAATATTATTTTTGGTACTGGGCTGCCTCAGAAAAATTAGATTTTAGTTTTTTACCTCCTTAATTATTTAAAACCTTTTCCTGGAGGGGGGCAAGAGTTATGCCAGATTTATAAATCAGTTATGACCCGATGCCCGCCTAGCGTGATATCTACATAAAATTACTCATTTTTTTTAATCATTAGGCCTGGGTTTCCTTGATTTCCGCAAGAAGATAATCTTGAGCTTATCTTGCTAAATGATAACATATTTAAGGGTGTCTTGAGGATTGAACCGGGGGTCCTTATGGGGTCTCGTTAAAAATTATCCTTATTATTTAAGCTAGTTATAGAAATAAACAGGCTTAAATTCAGAAAACATGAGGCTCTTACCCTAAAATGCCTGTAAAATCAAATAGTTTGCTAAAATTAACTCAAAACCGGGCTGGCGCGGCTCCTTTTCGTTAAAGCCGGTTCATAGGCTAACTATCTGTTATTAAAGATAAAAACTATAAAAAGACAAATTTTGTTAATAAAAATTGACCACATGGACAAAAATTATTAATAAAAATGGACCTTTATGTTTCGATCTTACGAACCAAAACTTCAGCGACTATTCCTGGAAAGACGGTAGATAAGGGAGCTGAGGCTGAGGCCGAGCATCTCGGCGGCCTTGGTCTTGGACCCGCCGGACTTGTTAAGGGCTTGTTCGATCAAAGGCTTTTCCGCTTCCTGCAGCACCGCGTCCAGGTCCAGACCCTCAGGGGACCAGACCGGGTTCAGCGGACCGGGCGGCATCTGCGCGGCTTCTGCCTTGGCCTGGAGGCATCTTTCTTCGATCTGGGGAAGCGTCAGGTCTTCCAGGTTGTATTTTACCAGCCGGCGGCGGAGGGTCAGGCGGCTGATGCCGAGCAGTTCGGCGGCTGTCTGGCGAATACCGGACGCATCCATGAGGGCTTGAAGCAGGAGCCGAATCTCCAGCCCGGCCAGGACAGCTTCCAGGTCAAACCGGTCCGGTTCATAAACAGGAAGGCTCTCCAGGTCCTTGATCCCCTGGTCGGTTAATGCCTCGCTTTTTCCCGGTCCGGCGTCCGGCTTGCGGTTGAAGGAACCCAGGGTCAGACTTTCAGGCAGGATGATATTTGACTGCTCTAAGGCCACGGAGCGCTGGATGATGTTTTGAAGCTCCCGCACATTACCGGGAAAGTCATATTGAGACAGGATGTCCAAGGCGTATGACGAGATCTTCCAGACCTTCTTGGCCAATTCCCTGGAGTACTTTTCCAGAAAATAGTGAGCCAGGAGAGGCAGGTCGCCTTCGCGTTCGCGTAAGGGAGGCAGTTTGATGTTGATAACATTGAGGCGGTAGTAAAGGTCTTCCCTGAAGCGTCCGTTCATGATCTCGGTTTCGAGGTCCTTGTTCGTGGCCGAGATAAGGCGTATATCCACGACCCGTTCTTCAGTCCCGCCCACGGTCCGATAGGTTTTTTCCTGGACGACCCTGAGCAGCTTGACCTGGATGGGCATGGACAGCTCCCCGATTTCATCCAGGAAGATGGTCCCCTTGTTGGCGATTTCAAAGAGGCCCGGCTTGTCCATCATCGCCCCGGTAAAGGAGCCTTTTTTATGCCCGAAAAGTTCGCTTTCGATGAGCTGTTCAGGCATGCCTCCGCAGTTGATGGTTACAAACTGCTCATTGGCGCGCGGGGAATTTTCATGAATCGCCCGGGCCACAAGCTCCTTGCCTGTGCCTGATTCCCCGGTGATGAGAATGTTGGTCGGGGTTTGCGCGGCGCGGCGGATGAGGTCGTAAACCTTGAACATCTGGGGCGAACGGCCGACCAGGCTTTCAAAATGACAGCCTTCTTCCACGTTTTCTTTTAATGTGCGCTGTTCAGCCTCCAGGGTCCGGTGAGCGAGCGCTCGCTTGATAACCGCCTTTAACTCCTCGATCTGAAAGGGCTTGGGAAAGAAATCAAAGGCGCCTTCGTTCATGGCGATAACGGCTGTCTCGGCCGTGGCAAATGCGGATATCAGGATAACGATCGTCTCAGGCTTGATGGCCTTGATTTTCTTGAGGACATCAATCCCGTCCATGGGCTTCATGCGAATATCGGTGATGACAAGCTCGACCGGAGTCTTGGCGGCCAGGTCCAGGGCCTCCTGGCCGCTAGCCGCCAGACTGACCCCGTAGCCTTCCCTGGTGAGCATGAGCTCCAGGAACTCACGCATGCTCAGGTCATCATCAACAATGAGGATACGATCCATAATTTTGAGGTTCAGTCTGAGCGGCGCTGGACTACCTTGCCTTGGACCATGGTCAGGACCGCCTGTCCTCTCATGGTCCGGCCTTCAAATGGCGTATTGCGGCTTAGAGATTTAAAGCCGCTGGTCTTGACTTCCCACGTCGCGTCGAAATCAATGAGGGTCAGGTCAGCCGCCTGCCCGGGGGTCAGGGTCCCGCCCGGAAGGCCGAGGATTTTGGCCGGGTTGGCGCTCAGGATGGCAATGGCCTGCGAAAGATTCAAAATGCCATCCCGGACCAGGTCCAGAGTCAGCGGCAGGGCTGTTTCCAAACCCACGATACCAAAGGCGGCCTGATCGAACTCAACGTCCTTTTCCAATTCAGAGTGAGGGGCATGATCAGTGGCCACGACGTCAAGTGTGCCGTCAGCCAGGCCCGCCCGAACCGCATCCACGTCGGCCTGGGCCCGAAGCGGCGGGTTCATCTTGGCCTCAGTCCGATACCCAACCACCGCCTCCTCGGTCAGGGAAAAATAGTGCGGCGCGGTTTCGGCTGAAATTAAGAGGCCGGTGGCCTTGGCCTGACGGACGATTTCAACCGACCCGGCCGTGCTGATGTGCGCGAGGTGAAGCGGGGCCTTGGCCAGGGCGGCCAGCCGGATATCACGGTACACGCCCAACTCCTCGGCCGTAGCCGGGATGCCGGCCAGGCCCAAACGTGTGGCCAGAGCGCCTTCGTTCATGACTCCCCCGGTTGAGAGGGTCAAGTCTTCGGCATGGGAAATGGCCAGCAGGTTGAAAACTTGAGAATATTCCAGAATGCGGCGCATCACCTCAGAACTGGAGACCGGTCGGCCGTCGTCGGACACGGCCACAGCCCCGGCCTCGGCCAGGTCGCCATACTGACAAAGCTCCTCCCCCCTGGAGCCCACCGTCATGGCCGCCACCGGAAAAACCCGCACCACGCCCGTCAGGCGCGCCTGGTTAAGGATAAATTCCGTCTGAGAACGGTTGTCATTGACAGGGATGGTATTGGGCATGGCCGCCACCGCGGTGAATCCGCCCGCGGCCGCGGCCGCGGTGCCCGAGGCGATGGTCTCCTTGTATTCCTCCCCGGGTTCCCGCAGGTGAACGTGCATGTCAATCAGGCCGGGCGTCACGATGAGGCCGGCCGCGTCAATAATTTCGGCCCCTTCAGCAAAACCCTGCTCAGCACCCGGAGCGGCCAGGTCCAGAATCCGGCCGTCTTCTATCAGGACCTCCCGCGGTTCATCCAGCCCCTGGGCCGGGTCCACGACGCGGCCGCCCTTAATGAGGATCCTCATGCCTGGCGCTCTCCTCCAATCATCAGGTACAGCAAGGCCATCCGAACCGCCACGCCATTGGTCACCTGGTCAAGGATGACCGAATACGGCCCATCCGCCACTTCCGGAGAGATTTCAACGCCGCGGTTCATGGGGCCAGGGTGCATGACGATGGCATCCGGAGCGGCCAGCGCCATGCGCTCCAGATTGAGTCCATAGAATCGGGCGTACTCCCGCGCCCCGGGGAAAAGG
>JAFDHD010000080.1 GCA_019308995.1 Deltaproteobacteria bacterium
GAAAACCGCGAGATTGTCTGGAGCACCCGGCAAATCAAAAAAAACATGAAAACGCATTATACTTCTTATACGTCAGCATTCGATTTAAAAGACCCGGTCTGGCAGCGCAGATATTATGATTTCAATATTTACAGCGACAAGAAGCTGATAGAAAAACTAAAGTATATGCACGAAAATCCAGTAAGAAAGGGATTGGTGAAGAGGTCTGAAGACTGGCAATTTAGCTCCGCACGATTTTATATGTCGGGACAATCGTGTGGAGTGAAAATTCAGCCCCCGGAATGACTTCTTGCGCCTGCGGCGTGCACACAACTCTAACGAGTTGTATGCACCACCCCAAAAAGAGGTATTTAAGAAAACAGCAAGATTGTGTCGGGCACCCGGCATCTCTTCTGACGAGCCCATCCCTTTTTAACCAATAAGGCGGCTTTGTCCACACCGATATACTGGGGCAACCCGAGATTGGCCGTCTTATTGACAACCTCTGCCCTGTCTTCCTTATGGTAGAAGCGGCCAACCAGGTCAGTGGTGAGCCTCTCCTTATCCATGCGTCTGTGCCGCTCCCGGTCGGTAGCAGTGGTGGGTTCATTCACGCTCTTTACCCACCAGGGGTAGCGCTTTCTCTGGTTGCGGTATACCGGGGCCGGATCAGGTGCTTCATCAACCTGACCCGATGGCAATCCTATCTCACCGGCATCATTGACAGTCGTTTCTTCTCCAGATAATCCGTGAGTCATATCTTCAACCTCCTTTTACGTGTATCCTGGTGATAATCGATGTTTGACGGGTGATCGTCCCCGATAAGATCTGATCCGCCCCCATAATTCCGAATTATGCGGCGATCGACTATCAACTCGAATTATGCGACATGGGCCGCAATTTCCGTGTTTCAAGCCCTCTAACCCCGATTTTGGCCTATTTAACAGGCCTTGGTCCAGACCGGGGGGCTTGCATTCATCCAACAAAAGGCTCTTTCTTGCCGATTTCTCTGAAAATCCTAAGTTCTCTCGATTTACGGGCATAGTAATCCATCGTTCTTTTTCCGGTCAAGCATAACTTTTCCGTCAGCCATGACCCAGCACAGCCTGGTAGTAATGTCGCAGCGGAAAAGCAGAAGCCACATGCACCCACCAATATCGGCTATGGCAACGAAGTTACCGAACTTAAGATCTAAAACATGTTGCATAAGCCTTGCTCCTTGCTGGACACAATACTTTGTGGTTTGAGAAATTAATCGAGACTGAAACCGTCTGCAATTATCCGCTATGGCGATTCCCACATCAATAGTGAAGATTTCATGTGAAATCCTTGAACAGCTACTGTTTTCTCAGGATGCTGATATCCTGGCGAAGTGTGTAGGGATCACAGCTTTTCTTCAACCGTTGATACATTGAGAGTGTTCCAACTCTGCTAAAATTACAGATATGATAATTGGGTGTTGTCAAGTCAAGTAAATCTTAATTTTGATTATTGTAAAATCATCTTCGTCCAACGACATATAAGGAGCGTATCCTTTAGGACATTCTTAGGCCTCAGCCGCGGCCTGCCTTCTTTCCTTTTCCTTTTTTCGCCACACCAGGCGAACCAGAAGAATGCTGATTTCATAAAGAACTATCAAAGGTAAGGCCATGAAAACCTGGCTGATGACGTCAGGCGGGGTCAGGATAGCCCCGATTACAAAAATAAGCAGAATAGCGAACTTACGCTGGCGAGCCAGGAAGGGGGCATTGACCAGGCCCATCTTGGCCAGGAAGACCATGACCACCGGAAGCTCAAAAACCAGGCCAAAGCCGAACAGGAGCTTGAGGGAAAAAGAAAAATATTGAGCCACCGCTGGCAGGGCCCGGATGGATTCGTCGGAAAATCCCAGGAAAAACCTGAACCCAACCGGAAAGACGATAAAATAGCCAAAGAGCGCGCCGATGATGAACATGAGCGTGGACCACACCACAAAGGGAACGACGTACCGCCTTTCATTACGATAAAGCCCTGGAGCGGCGAAGTTCCAGAGTTGATAAAAGATGACCGGCAGCGCCAGGATGATCCCGCCCCATAACCCAAGTTTCAGGTAGGTGAAAAAGGCTTCAGGCAGGCCGGTGTATATGAGTTGCTCCCCTTCGGGCATGGCCTTGAGAAGAGGGCGGATTAAAATTTTAAAAAGGGGCTTGGAAAAGTAATAACTGATGGCAAATCCGAACCCGACGGCGATGAAACAGATGATCAGACGGCGGCGAAGCTCCGCGAGATGGACCAGGAAAGGCATCTTGGCGCCGCCTTTTAAATCCAGTTCTTCTTCCTGGGAAACCTCCTTTTCCTGATCTTCAGACATCGGCTTTGCTGGCCGGCTCCTTCTTTTCTTGCTCATCACTTTCATCCGAAGGCGCCTCCGCCTTGACCTCCGCCTTGGCTTCAGCCAGGGCCCAGGCCTTTAAGGCCTCATCATCAAGCTCCTCTTCTGGTTCCAGATCGTCCCCTTGTGGCTCATCCGTGTCTTCGTGACCGGTAGAATCGCCTTCTTTGGCCAGAGAGCTGGCTGTATCCTTTAGATCCGAGAACTCCTCCTTGACCATGCCATAGACCTCGTTCTTGGCTTCAGTGAGCGATTTTGAAATCTCTTTTAAGTCGTCGTCAGCATCAATAGTCTTTTTTAATTCGTCCGTGGCCCGCCTGAACTCACCAATGCCACGCCCCAGGGCCTTGGCCATGTCAGGCAGATGCTTGGGCCCGATCACGACAAGGGCAATAACTAAAATGATGAGCAGCTCCGGCGTACCGATACCGAACATGAAAACCTCCTGAATATATGAGGTATTGTAAAGCCCTGCCTTAGTTCATGTCAAGAATTCCTAGAAAAAAGAAAAAAAAGGACCAGACTCATCCAGAGCACCGGTCCGCCAGTGGCAAGATATAAATGTTTTAAAGGGTGACTTATCCTCCCTTAAACTTCATCTCAAACATACCTGGGGCTGATAACCTTGAGGTCCGAGGTGTCATACAGGCTTTCTGTTAAAAATAAGCCGGCGGCCACGATCTTTTGAGCCACCTCCTTGATCAAGACCTCGGCCTGGGCCAGAGTCAGGTCTGTCGGTTCCATGGACCTGGAAACCTCGCCAGTCTGAGGCCGGCCCGGCTGGGCCTTGACCGCGGCCTCTTTCTGGTTTTCCTGGTCAGAGAGGTCAGAAGCCCCGCCCGGGTGAAATAGGTAATTATAAGCCTCACTGATTTGCTTAAGATCCATTAATATACCTTTAAGAAGGAAGATAGTTTTTTATCTAGATCACACCCTGGAGCAAGTCTTGGGTTTAAATGTAATCACCTCGATTGAACTTCGCGGCCTCGACAGTGGCTACAATGGCCGTCTGATCGAGCAGCTCTTTCACCATATGATCGTCAGGCAGACCGTGGCTTGCTCCCTTTAACCGATCAGCCGCCTGCTCCATCTCTTTAACTAAAACTGCAACCTGCTTTAAGGTCTGAGCCGGGTCGGCCAAGGCCTTGGCATAACGGTCCAACAAGCCAAGGGTGTTTTCCACCTCTTGAAAGGACTCAGTTAAACCAGCCAGCATGATTTTTCCCACAGGTGAAGTTTGAGACACCGAAGGCGCGGCGCCGCTTTTTGATGGCTCAGAGTTTTTATTTACTCCCTGCGTATAACTCCTGGCCAATGTTTCAGCAAATCCGGGTCTATTATTTTGAGTCTGGGACGAGGATGGTTTCTGAATTAATGAATTGACGTGGGTATCATCTGTGACCTTCACGTTCTTCCTCCTTTTATGGCTTAACTGGCTGCTTTGAAACTATGCAAAGGATATACCAAGACCGCTTACGACACCCGATTGAATAATTACCTAATTTTATTAAACAAATTAATGAAACAACAAAAATTTCCCATAATCAGCTCAAAAGGAAGGGAATTTTTTACCCCTTTACACGAAGTATGATTAGGATGTAACATTTTTCGAAAACCTCCTTCAGCCCGGCTTTATATAGAGCTAACTATCAAAAAAAGGAATGACAGGTATAGACAATTATGTTATTTCCTCCCATGTATTAATAATGTATTGTCAGGAGGTCAAAATATGAAAGAGTTGGACTGTCGAGGACTTGCCTGCCCTCAACCCGTCCTGAACACCAAGCAGGCCCTGGAGGAAACGGAAAGCGGCCGGATCAGGGTAATTGTGGACAATGAGGCCGCCCGGGACAATGTGACCCGTTTTTGTGCTTCTCAAGGCTGTGAAGTCGAAATAACCGAGGAAGGCGCTGATTTTATCCTGACGGTGACCAAGGATGGTCCGTGTTCCAGCCCGGAGCCTGAAGCGGCTTGTGAGATTCCCTCATCAAGGCCTGCGCCGGAAAAGATGCGACTGGTTGTCAAGATCAGCGATCAGATCATGGGGAAAGGCCCTGAACCTCTGGGCCGAATGCTGATGAAGGCCTTTATCAAGACCCTGTCAGACGCGACTCTAAAGCCTCAAGCGGCTGTCTTCTATAACTCAGGGATTCACCTGGCCGTTGAGGGTTCGGAATATCTGGAAGATATTAAGGCGCTTAAAAATTCAGGCATGGAAATTCTGGTTTGCGGAACCTGCCTTGATTTCTTCGGTCTCAAGGAAAAGCTGGTTGTAGGCCGGGTAAGTAACATGTTTGAAATCATCGAAATACTGGCTGGGGCGGATCGCATCGTCTCACCCTGAATAAAGGATTGGCCATGGATCTCATCTATTTCGATCAGGCCGCGACCTCATTTCCCAAGCCTCCTCAAATGGTCGAGGCCGTGCGCCGTGCCTTGACAGAGATTTCAGGCAGTGGGGGCCGATCAGCTCATCGCATGTCTCTGAATGCAGCCCGGCTGGTTTTTGAGGCGCGGGAGGCTGTGGCTGAACTGCTGAGGGTAAACGATGCAAGTCAGATCGCCTTCACCTGCAACGTAACCCAGGCGCTAAATATGGCCCTGACAGGTTTTCTTCGGCCGGGCGATCATGTCCTGACCTCCTCCATGGAACATAATTCAGTCATGAGGCCCCTGAACTGGCTGGCGCGGGCGCGGGAGGTCGAGGTCGAAGTCATTCCCAGCCCCTTGACTGGCCTGATTGACCCGGCCGAATTCAAAAAAAGGCTGACCGCTCGAACCCGCCTGGTGGTGATCGCCCATGCCTCCAACGTGACTGGCGCCATCTGTCCGCTCAAAGAGCTGAAAGCGGCCCTGGGCACGGTTCCTCTCCTGGTGGATGCGGCCCAGACCGCAGGGGTTCTGCCTTTGAACATGTCAGACCGGGAGGCGGACATACTGGCCTTTACCGGTCATAAGTCTCTGCTCGGTCCCACAGGCACCGGCGGGCTCTGGATCACCCCGGAAATCGAGATCAAACCTTTGGTGCGGGGTGGGACTGGCAGCCGTTCTGAATTTGAAGAGCACCCCGATTTCATGCCTGACAGGCTTGAGGCTGGTACGCAAAACACCCACGGCCTGGCCGGTCTGGGCGCTGGAGTAAAATTTGTCATGGAAACCGGTGTAGATAACATCCGGACTCATGAGCTTAAGTTAACAGCGCGTTTCTTAAGCGGTCTGGCCCAGATCAGAGGGGCAACTGTCTATGGCCCCCCGGATCCTGACTCGCGGGTAGCGGTTGTCTCTATGAACCTCACCGCATGGTCTCCATCGGACCTGACCCATGCACTGGACAGGGAGTTCGGTGTCCTGACACGGGCTGGGCTTCACTGCGCCCCGCGAGCGCACCGAACCATCAAGACCTATCCTCAAGGCACGGTTCGCTTTTCCTTTGGTCTGTTCAACACAGAAGCTGAGGTGGACACTTCACTGGCAGCGCTGGATGACTTGAGCCGACAGGCAAAATGAAGAGATGAAAAAAAACCGTTTAATCTTTATTCTTGAATCCATCCACCAGGTACTCCACGCCGAAAAAGTACTTCACACCGCTGGGCTGGACTTTGATATCATCCCGGTGCCCAAGGAGATCAATCCGGAGTGCGGTATGGCTCTTGAGGTTGATCCAAAGGAGAAGGATCAAATAAATGCGGCCTTGATCCAGGCCAGGATCAAAATTAAGGCCCTCTTTTACCGATCCGGCCAAACATTTGAGGAAATCCCTGCGGATTTGCCTTCTTAAGTCTGTAAGAGGGCCTTTTTTTTAAGGTATTCAGGTGGTCTAAAGAAAGGTCTGTGGCATCGAGTCAGATGAAGGAGATCGTTTTTCCCTGAGCCTCCTTATGAAAACAATCCATCCCTGGCAGGCTCGATTATCCGTTTAATCTTTGATCCCAGTCAAACTCTCTGGCTGTGACAATATCTTCCATGCGCTGCAGGCGTTGGTTGAGGTTGTTATAAATACGCTTTAAGCGGCGTAACGCCATGCCCCTCGAGTGGGTATAGGAATCGTAAAATTCCTGATCTTCGTCAGAGTAAAGGGGTATGACCGGCTCGGGCTTAATAAGCAAAGCCGCCAGAACGTATAGGGCCAGGATGGGCCAAAATCCGGTGAAGATCATCAAAACTATGACTATTATCCGTGTCCAGAGTACGGAAAAATTAAAGTAATCTGCAATGCCTTTGCAAACTCCCAAAAGAAGACCTGCCCGGGACCGGTATAGACCGCGGCGCATGTCATTAAACTTGCTGCTCATCTTTTTCCTTCCTTTCCGGATCTAATAATATTGTTTCCAGGGCCGCGACTCTATTCTCCATTTTTACGAGACCCTGGTGAATTTCTTGAATCAATCTGGTTTCCTCGTCCCGCTGCTCTTTGCCTCCCAAGGGAGGTTCTCCCTTTAAAACCCTGATACCGGCGATGATCAGACCGCCCAGCAGGCCCAAGGCGAGCAAAGGGACGAGAAAAACTATCATGACGATAAATACTGCTGGCATGTTCGTATACTCCGGTTTAACTCCGTCATACAAGATCTATAAGCTTATGGCTGGAGCATGAAATTTATGACCTTTAACGCCTTTACCTCATAACATAAACCAGGACTGTTGAAAATGAAATATTACCCCTGTCCCGAGGTCGGTGTGCTTTCCTGAGATTCCTTAGCGATGCTGGCCTTGAGGGCCTCAAGCTCCTTTTCGATCTCTTCATCACCTTCCAGACGGGCAAATTCATCATCCAACACTGGCTTACGATAGGCGTTAACCAGGTCGGCCTCGGCCTCCATCCGTTCGATGCGATTCTCGAACTGTTCAAAACGAATAACTGCCTCGGTGCTGTCACTCTGCCGAATTTCCTCCTGAGCACGGCGCTTCCTCCGGGCATGAATGTGCCGCTGAATCAGGACGCGCTGTTTCTCCCTGACTAAATGAAGTTTTTCTTCGAGCTGCCGGATATCATTCTGGTACTGGTCGGTCAAGGCCTCGTACTGCCGCATCTCGCCCTCCAGCGAGTCAGTTTTATCCTGAAAGCGCCTCTTCTCCATGAGCGCCTCACGCGCCAGGTCCTCCCGTCCCTTGTTGACCGCGAGCTGCGCTTTCTCCTCCCAATTTTTTGTACGTTTTAAGGCCTCATCCCACATCCGCTGCGCCTTCTTCTTATTGGCCATGACGCCGGCGCAGGAAGCCTTTATTTCCACCAATGTGTCTTCCATCTCCTGGATCATAAGCCGAATCATCTTTTCAGGGTCTTCAGCCCGATCCAGCATGGCATTGATGTTTGAGTTGATAATATCTCGGAATCTAGAAAATACGCCCATGATATGACCTCCTTTAATTTTTTCTTTTTCCGGTCTTTTAAATGGCATGAAGTGTGCCAATAACAAAAAACGGAATTAAATCAAAATATTATCTTTTTGAGACCCTTGACAGGCCTTAGAAAATATGGCATAATTCAATAACTAAAGGTCAAATAGACTAATATTTTGTATTTTTTGCTATATTATGCCCGAAGATCAATATGATCCAAACAACTACCCAAACTCCACCGGCGGGGACCGAAGCGCTGATGAGGCCCTGGGGCAGTCCGAGGCCTTCCTAGAATTTCAGGAACGCCTCTCCCGGGTGGCGCGTATTGATCGGCCTGTGCTCCTGATTGGTGAACGCGGCACAGGCAAGGAACTGGCGGCCACCAGATTACATTACCTCTCTAAACGGTGGCAGAGTCCCTTAGTAACGCTCAATTGCGCGGCTCTCGCCCCGTCACTCATCGAATCCGAACTTTTCGGCTATGAGGCCGGGGCCTTCACCGGGGCAACCCGCCGTCGAACCGGTCGGTTTGAGATGGCCAGCCAAGGCACCCTCTTTCTTGACGAGATGGCTAACATCCCGATCGAAGTTCAGGAAAAAATACTGCGCGTGGTAGAATACGGCGCCTTTGAACGGGTTGGAGGGTCAAGGTCCATACAGGTAGATGTGAGAATCATTGGCGCGACAAATATCAATCTCCCCGTCCTGGTTAAGAAAGGACAGTTCAAACAAGACCTGCTTGATCGGCTTTCTTTTGAGGTGCTTTTCCTTCCTCCTCTGCGCGAGCGTGAGGGGGATATCCTGATTCTGGCAAACCACTTTGCAGCGCGAATAGCATTCGAATTAGGGCGCGAACAGATTCCTGAATTCAGCGAGGAAGCTATAGCCGGGCTGGAGCATTATCCCTGGCCGGGCAACGTGCGCGAATTAAAAAATGTAGTGGAGCGTGCGGTTTATCGCGCCGAGGGCCAATTGATCACCAATATTATCTTTGATCCCTTCCAGTCCCCCTATCAAACAAGTGAAACAGGTTTGATCAAAGAAGAAGAGAAGATTGAACCCAAATCAAAGGACGACGGAACAATCCGTCATCCTTTCACGCAGGCTGTGCGGCAATTTGAACTCAGACTCCTACAGCAGGCCTTGACCGAAGCGCGGTTCAATCAGAAGAAGGCCGCCCATATCCTGGGGCTGACCTACCATCAGTTTCGGGGAATCTACAGGAAGTATAAAGATGAATTAAAGGGCTAGGCTGGCAGAACCCCTCTCTTATATCTTTTAAAAATTGACCAAATCCAGATGGTTCTTGTTGAGCGGCCTCCGGAGGTTGAAATTTATCGTTTTCCCTGAGTAAAGAAGGCGATACATATAGTAGTAAGCGAGGACTTTCTTGACATAGCCCCTGGTTTGAGTAAAGGGGATCTGGTCAATGAACTCTTCTAAATCCACGTCACCCGCCTGCTTTATCCAGCGCTTGACGTTGAAAGGCCCGGCGTTGTATGCCGCCAGGGCCAGCGGAACCTGTCCCTTAAATTCCTTGAGCAAGGCAGCCAAGTACCAGGCTCCGAAACCAATATTGGCTCCAGGTTCAAAAAGGTCATTTACTTCGAAACCTGGCAGATCGAGACGCCTGGCTATCTTTCGAGCAGTGCTCGGGAGGACCTGCATCAGGCCAAGGGCGTTGGATCCAGAAACCACCTGGGGATGGTAAAAGGACTCGGCCCGAATAACGGCCAGGATCAAGGCCGGGTCTAGATTATACTCTCCGGCCTTTTGACAGGCAAAAGTCAGATACGACAGGGGATAGGTCAGGCGGCGAGCTTTAAACTTCTCCTTATGAGAGGAGGCTGTCCATAATGAAGCATACTTTTCATGAAGCTTGACGTATTGATAATAATGGCCCCTTTCTGCCAGGTAAGCACTCACAAAAACATACAACTGGCGCCGGGCTCGTTTTAGTTCCTTATCTCGTCTTTTCTTCTGTGGTCTGGTCAGGATTGTGGCATTCTGTCTTTTTTCAGAAGGAATCAACTCCAGGATGTCTGCAGCTTCTTTCACGGCCAGATCAAGCGTGCCAGCCGCAGCCAGGTTTTTCAACCTGGCTAACACCAGATTCAGTTTAGCTGAAGCATGAGGCACTCGTTTAAGATTTATGATCTGTGCGCGTTCAGCCCAGAGATCATGAGGCCAAAAGCTCGGTTCCGGACTAGAAGGCAGAAAATTATCTTTTGGAGAGACTGACACGCAAGCTGGTTGGAAAATTTCGTTGAATTTTAAACTTTCAGGTGGTCTGAGGTCAGTAGTGCCCGGATGAACCGACCACCTTCCCTGGGGCCTGATTTGGCGGAGGCGCTCCAGGGACAGGATGCGATAATAATCATGATTCTGCCCGATGGCTAAAGCCAGGTAATGTTCCACAGCCTTGGGCTGACGATCCATGTGCTCCAGAGTCCGCGCCAACCAATAGCGTGCCGCCTGACCGCTAGCGCGCCTCGGATATTTACGGTTCAGAGTAAAAAAACGTTCTGCCGCCATCTTCCAGGCGTGATGCCGGTAGTAATACCAGGCTACGTACCACAGAATGTCGTCGGCCAGACGTCCCTGGCGGACCCATTTACGGATGCGGCGCCAGGCCTCTTCAGCCCTGGCTATTTTATCAGCCTTAAGGAAAAGGGCCCCAGCCAAAAAGTAGGCTGCATCGGCCTCCTTTTTACTAGTGGCGGTCTGGCCGGATAGTACAAAGGCACTGGCAGCCTCCTCAAATAGACCCTGTCTGCTGAGACACCTGGCATACCGCCCCCACAGTTCAGCCTTATACTTTACCGTAGCAGACTGAGCCGCGCCGTAAAAGTGCCTTTGGGCATGATCAAGCTGGTTTAAATATAATAACGCCCGACCCTTTTCAAGGGCCAACTCGTCCAGGTACTCAGAAGAACCTCCCTGGGCCAGCAGATGCTCGGTCAGGGCCAGCGCTTCTTTTAGACGCCACTCCTGGAACAGGAGACGAACCACTTCGAGGTAAAGGACTTCCTTATTAGCTTCGATCAAGCTCAACCACAGAAGCTCCTTGTACTTTGCAGACGCCTCGGACCGGACGGTTGCAGAACGCGCGTGTTTCATGGCCTTCTGAAAAGCGGTTCGCGCCGCGTCCATCTTGCCTCGGTTCTCCAAAGCGCGAGCCAGTCCCAGGTAGACCTCCCCTGCCTGATCATTTGGCGTAAGCCTGTAAAACCCTTTAATAGCCTGATCCGTCCGGCCCTGATGGACAAGAGATTCGACCTTGAGCAAGCGAGCCTGATGATTCAGGATTCCGTCAGGGTAAAGATTGATATAACTGCTAAACTGGACTCGGGCCTTTGGCCACCTCTTCAGGCCGAACAGGGCGTGGGCCTGATAGTAAAGAACGTAACTTTTCAGACCGGAAAGCACCCCAATGTTCCTGGGAAAAGCCTTTAACACCACATCATGTTGACCAAGCCTGCTCGCGATCACTCCCCTCAAAAAACGGATAAGGCGGTTCTGTCGAACGGTCAGTTTAAGACAATAGATTTTGTCAAGCAGCTCAGCCGCCTCCTGAAGGCGGCCGCGATGATAGAGCCTGACGGCTAGTTCGAAGTCGTCCCAGGAAACCGGTTGAGGTAATGAAAATGATGGAGAGGCAGCGAGAGAAGGGGTTGAAATGGCGGACTTTTGAAGATCATAGGCAAAGAGGGGAGTAGATCTTCCTGTAAGCGTCAAAGGCAGGAGGATCAAGAAACAATAGACTATTACTCGCCGGAAACTACTTGCAGTGATACGAGTCTCTCCCATTAAGTGGCGGTTATTTGATCTTACAAACCCGAGGAATCCTTGTCAAACCAAATAAAAAGGGGTTCATCCTGTTTCCCTGACAAGAAATATCCCGGGATCAATTCATGGGCGCAGATCACTACTATCCGGTTAAAAGTCAAATAATGTCAGTTGGCTGCCAGAAGCCTCCTCTATGATTTTATCGTAGGAGGCTGTCAACACCCCCTCGACAGTGGCCATTTCGGAATGGCCGAATTCTTCTAAAATTGAGTTCAAATCAATCACGGCTTTCAGACCATATAACTAGTTGTTATGGTATTGCTTATAGAGCTTGTGAAAAATAACACCCGGACAGTAGTGAAAAATTATATTTATTCCGGACCGAGGTATCGTTTGATTCCAAAAGCGGCCTCTCTTCCATCCCTTAAGGCCCAAACGACCAGACTTGAGCCTCTGACTATATCTCCGCCGGCAAAAACTCCACTAACACTGGTCATCTGATGTGAATTAACCTTTATCCTGTTCATAGCGTCCGTCTCTATATTAGTTTCTTTGATAAAAGCGGGAAGTTCAGTCACAAACCCAAAAGAAATGATAACGAGGTCAGTCTTGAGTGTCTTTTTCCTTGTAAAAATTTCCTTGAATAAAATCCGGCCGTTTTCATCCGCAACGGCACAATCTACGCCAACAAACTGGACCTCCTTCACATTTCCGTCCTTGCCTAAATTAAATCTTTCGGGTGTAAAACTTTCAACCATCTTTACCCCTTCTTCCATGGCATTGACATATTCCCGTTTGCTGCCAGGGCGTTTTTCCTCGGATTCTCTATAGACGCAGGTGACTTCACGGGCGCCCCTTCTGACAACCGCTCTGGCGCAATCAACAGCGGTATCGCCGCCTCCGAGAATAAGGACCTTTTTCCCTTTTACATCAACAGCAGGTCCGAGACCCGGCTGGTTTATGCTGCTAAGGAATTGATAAGCCGTTGTAACGTTTGCGGCGTTTCTTTCTATCGTTTTCGGGATATCAATCTCTTTCTTTGCTCCAATTCCAATAAAAAAGGCTTTATACTCGGCTTTTTCCAATTCTTTCAGGGTTACATCCTTGCCGACCTCACAATTACTTGTAAATCGGACACCTCTTTCTTCAAGGGTCTTAACCTGTCTGGTAATAAGTTGTTTATCCAGTTTAAAGGAGGGGATACCGTAAAAAAGGAGTCCTCCCGGGGAGGCGTCCTTTTCAAATACAGTGGGTGAATATCCGAGCCGGCTCAAGTAATCCGCACATGCCAGCCCGGCCGGTCCCGAACCTATGATTGCAACCTTGATGTCATTTTTACCAATTGATTGCTTGATCTCATGCATGACCTCGTAATAATATACCCCGGAAATGAACCGCTCCGCCTCGCGAACAGTTACCGACTCATATTGATCTTTCAGGACACAGCCTTCTTCACATAACATGTCAGAAGGACAGACTCTTCCAGTCACATCTGGCATGGGATTGGTTTCATAGGCAGTTCTCGATGCTTCAATGAGCGCTCCGTCTTCCAGCATCTCCATCCAGACAGGTATACTGTTTGTCAAAGGACACGCATCCGTGCATACAGGAATACCGCAGTTGACGCATCGCGAAGCCTGGGCGATCAGGTCTTTTGGCATATGCGGCCGGTATATATCGCCAAAATCCTTAATCCTTAAAATAACGCTTCTCTTTGGAGGATCTTGCCTGTTTATCTTATCAAAATAGTATTCAGGTTTACCCATTTAATCACCTCTTTTAATTACCAGGGCTGCGGCTTTTCCTGTTTGATCGGGTCCACATAAATAGCGTCCGTCGGGCATTCCAGCTCACAGTTAAAACAGGTCATACAATCATTTTGATATCTTATCTCGGCTTTTTTTGTCTCATGATTCATATAAATAACATCCATAGGGCATCCGAGGTCGCAGTTACCGCAGCCAAAGCATAATTCTTCGTTTATGGATTCAATCATGTTGCATTCCCTCTTTTTCTAACTTAAATCATCAGGTTGAAATCTGTACCTGTCCCAGGGTAAATCCTCGAATCGGTAACCCTCTTTCAGATTCTTATTAAAGACGATCCATTTAAGCCATTCCTTGTCCGTCTTTGGAAAATCCTCTCTCATGTGATCGGCTCTGGATTCCTTTCTTAAAACAGAAGCTTTTAAGAAGAGGTCCATTGTAAAAAGCATATTTTCCGTTTCTTTGAAGGTAATAAAATCATGAAGGTCTTGAACCTTTGCCTTCGGCATCCACTGCTCTTTAATCGCGGCCCCTTCTTTCATTGCCTTATTCAGGCTGTCTTCATTCTTAAGAATTGATGTATCGTAAGCAAACATGCA